>DMKD01000165.1 GCA_003454605.1 Spirochaeta sp.
AACCGAAACAGGTACTGCGTAGTTTTTTCCGTTTGCGAGTGTTATTGAATCGATGACACCGGGAAGCGCTCCATCCGCGACACTGTCGCCGGTTATGTCAAGATAAAACCCATCCATAGCCGCCTGAACATAATCAGCCTTGTTCGGCCAGTGAGTGAGCACATCCGGAACATCATTGGCTGCAAGTCGGCTTTGAAGAACCTGATCATGATCAGAAACATGAATCTGTTCGACCTTGATTCCGGGGTTCTCAGCCTCGAATTTCGCGATCAGTTCATCAAAAAGATCAACAACCTCTCTTTTTCTTTGAAAAAATTCAATCTCTACAATTCCTTCTTTTTCCTGCTCTCCGGCTGCGAATGCCGCGAGCGGAAAAAGTACCGTCAGACCGATTAAAACTAAAATAAGTTTTTTCATCTAATCTCTCCTCCATTTTTTATTTCTTACTGTAAGTAATTTAATCACGAGATTCATCAGCTGTCAAATTTTTTATTTCAATAAACAGATTTCAATGACAATTACAGCCTAATCCCTGCATTCTTAAGCATTCTCTCTACCATTACAGGTTTTCCCGTTCTAACACTTTCTTCAGCAGCAGCACCGACTACAACGGACCAGAAGCCTTCTTCAGCTGTGGCTGTAAGAGTTTTAGCACCTCTGATGTTATCGACAAAATACATATGCTCATAAAAGGTGGCACCGCTGTGTCCGCTGCTTTCAATCATCTTAGGATACTGAGGTGAGCCTTTTCGCGACGGCCCGTTTTCTCCGCAGAATAATTCATATCCGGTCTGAAGTCCGTCATTACTCATAAAATCCTCCTGCTCCCATGTTCTGAGAGTTCCTTTTTCACCACAGACTACAAGTTCTTCAAAAAACAGAGGGGAAAACATGCAGAGATTGAAACATGCTCTCACTCTGTTTTCATAATCAACAATAACAAATGCATTATCAAGAATATCTGATCTAACTCCGTCATATTCAAAATCTCTAAAATTTACATCCTGGCCACCAGAAGCTGTAACCCGTACTGGTTTCGAACCGGCGAAAAGGTTAAAAATGTCAAAGTAGTGGCAGCACTTCTCGACCAGTGTTCCCCCGGAATATCTTGACTGTTTGTTCCACTGCCCCACTTTATCAAGAAAGGGGATTCTCCGTTCAGCGATATTTATCATCTTCACATCTCCGAGCAGCTCCTGCGTCATAACATCCCGATAGGCTTCAACATACGGTGCCTTAAACCGGTACTGAAGTCCAAGCTGAAAAACCGCAGGATATTTTTCGGCAATTTTTCTAATCTCCATTGCATCATGAACTGTGGTTGCCATTGGTTTTTCCATGAGAATATGCTTACCAGTCGAAGCCAGTTTTTTCAAAACATCAAGATGTGTATAATTAGGCGTACAGATTATCAATCCGTCCGTCTCAGGGTCTGAGGCAACCTCTTCTATTGATTTATAGATTTTCACCTCACGTGAAGGGTCAATTAATTTTACCGTCTGAACAGCAGCTGCTATACCGGCAGGATTAGGGTCCCATACAGCTGTAATTCGGGCACGTCCCTCCATTTCAGTGATTCTGATATGCTCAAGGCCCATTATGCCTGTTCCTATAACTGCAAATCTCAGATCGTTATCCATCGGCGCCGTATAATGTCTGTCTTTTTCGGGCAGATACCCGAAGCGCTTATCCTTTGAGAGTGCTCGTTTTAATATATCCTGTTCTGTTGTCATGCTTCCGCCTCTTTAATTAGTTACTCAAGATAAGTAAAAACCCGAAAAGTATAGAATGTCAACACCTTAAAATTGACAATGGATAAAAAATATGATTTACTTACTTTGTGTAAATAAATAACAAGGAAGTTGTATGAAACAGAGAGTTAAACTTGGAATAGTATGCCTGGCACGGAAAACATTTGACTACAAAGCCGCCGAAACCCTTTTTAAAAAAATTACCGACACGCTTTCCGGACTTGAAAATACCGCGATTACAGCTATTCCTCAGCTCTTGATAGAGCCTGAAGAGGCTCACTCTGCAGCGCTTAAACTTGCTGCAGACGATATTGACGGACTTGTTATTATCAGCGGGACCTTCCATCTTGGACATCTTGCTCTTGAGCTTGATAAAATCCTGCATAAACCGATTCTTTTGTGGGGTCTTCCCGAACTTGAATATAACGGCGGCAAGATAAGATTGAACTCGGTATGCGGAGTAAATCTCAATGCGTCTAACCTCTATAAAAGCGGGATCAGAAACTATCATGTTAATATCGGTGAAGACATTGATGAAAACTGGGTGGATGCCATCCGTATTTCAGCAGTTCTGCGATCAGCTAAGATTGGTCTGCTGGGATACCGGGCAAAGGGCTTTTTCAACCTTGGGGTATATGATCTGAATGTCTACAACAAAATGGGCGTTTTAATAGATCATTTTGAACTTGGTGAAATATGGAACAGGAGTGTCCCGGAAGATGAACTAAAAAAGCGTCTGAAACAGCTTGAGGAAACCTTTGAAATGGATGAGCTGTCTACAGAACAGATTAATAAGGTAGCCGAACTCTCTGTAAAACTGAACAGCTTTATGGATGATAACAATCTGTCTGCCGCCGCAATACGGTGCTGGCCTGAATTTGCTGCTGACTTCGGAATTTCACCATGCGCCGCAATGTCTCTGCTGCAGAGCGAAGGACGAATTATTGCATGTGAAGGAGACATCGAAGGCGCAATTTCAATGCTTGCCCATTCAGCAGTCGGAGCAGAAACGCCATATTTGTTCGATTTCTCTCAGGTTGACTTTGAAGAGGACAGTGCTCTGCTATGGCACTGCGGAGTAGCTCCGTGCAATCTTTGGGACGGTAAATGCAGCCGCTCTCTCTCGACATATTTTGCAGGAGGCAAGGGCGTAACTGCCGACTTTGTGCTTAAAGACGGTGATGTTTCTGTTGTGCGTTTTGATTCAGCCGGTACCGATTACCGCATTTTCCTCAGCACCGGTACTGTCATTCCAATGGAGAAAGAGCTAAGGGGAACATATATGAAGGTCAGGTTTGAAAAATCTGTAAAAGATGTTCTTCAAACAGTGGTGGATAACGGGATTGCGCATCATGCGTCAGTTGTATATGGTGATTTTATCAAACCATTTGAAATATTCGCCAAGATTACCGGCTGGGAAATTATCCGCTAAGATATTTAACGAAGAATATGGCGGCGGGGTTCTGTTCTGCACCATATTCTTCCTACTTCTATATATCGCCGGAAAAGAAATCCTGAAAAACAATATCACATGCGCCCATTCCTGCGTGAAGGGGATTGTAACAGACAGCTTTAACTCTGATGTTTTGGCCTTCAGAGCGATCATCGACACAATTAAGAAAGGTGAACGCTTTTTCCGAAAGATAATTACTTAATTCGATGCTGCGGCTTATGATCAAAAATAGATCCGGTGAGAACAGATGCATCAGATTTTTTAGTGCATAAGCTAATATTTTTGCTTTTTCATCCAGAACTGCCTTCAGTTTCGAGCTGTCATCATTAGATATGCCTGAAATCTGCTTATCCATATATTTAATATCAGGTAAATTTTTGCTGTCTCCAACGTCTGAAAGAATAGCTTCCTCAGAAAGATATGTTTCCAGGCAGCCTTTAAAACCGCATGAGCATTGCCGCCCATCGGGATCAACTGACATATGCCCTATTTCCATTGTAGTTATATTCCCGGAGGTCATTATCTTACCGCCGTTAATATATGCGCCGCCTACTCCTCCGCGAATCAGGACAGCCATGATATTCTCAGCATCCGCAGGATGACTGCTGCTGTATTCATTCATGGCCAGAACCGAACAGTTATTATGGACGAGAATCGGTACTTCAAATCTTTCTTCAAGATATGCTGCAACCGGCAATCCGTGGAGTCCATTAATCCTTGAATAATAAATAACTTCTCCCTTCTCTATATCAACCTTACCCGGAGCACCGATACCAATCCCGGCAAGCTGCTCAAGTTCAATTTTCTTCTTTTTAAGCGAATCTTTAATAAGCATGTAGATAATTTCAAGAACAGCATCGCCGTCAGAATCTTTTCCAATTGCGACACTGCTTGAATATACAGGTTCACGTATGAAATTAGAAATTACAACAGTTGCCGATAAAGCCCAGAATTCAACACCGATAACATACAGGGCTTCCGGGTTAAGTCGATAGTAAACCGGTTTTCGGCCCTTTTTTTCTGAGGTTTCTTTTGGAATTTCCGAAACCTGAATCAATCCGGCTTCCTCGAGGTTTTTAAAGATACGAAGAATCGTCGGAGCTTTCAATCCAGTCATCTCAACTACTTCACTTTGAGAAAGGAGTGCTTCTTTCTGAATAAGCCTGAGTACAAGCTTCTCATTCCCTTTTCTGACATCTCTGCCGCGCATCGCTGCTCTTTTGCTATACATCAGTTCCATTGTAGGGAGGATTATTATTTATGTAAAGCCTTAATTCCTTACTTGATGTAAGTAATTAAACATATCACCTTTACAAAGCTCCTCGCTGATGCTATATTATGCTTGTTATTACTTACACTAAGTAACTTTTGCAGGAGTTGAAATGAATGAATCCCGACTAAAATTATTGGAAGATAAAGCCGGCAAAATCAGAATTCAGACTATCGAGATGATAGGAAATTTGGGCGTGGGCCACATTGGCGGTGCGCTTTCAATAGTGGAAGTGCTTACAGCACTTTATTTTGATATCATGGATATTGACCCGGCCGATCCCGGGAGAGAAAACAGGGACAGACTGGTCCTGTCAAAAGGGCATGCTGGCCCGGCATTGTATTCCACGCTCGCCGACAGAGGATTTTTTCCCGAAAGCTGGCTTAAAACTCTTAATGTTGGAGGAACAAACCTTCCAAGTCATTGCGACATGAACAGAACTCCGGGAATTGATATGACCACCGGCTCTCTCGGACAAGGTTTATCGGCAGCTATCGGTCTTTGCCTTTCCAATCGAATAAGCAAAATTGATAACCGTGTATTCGCAATCATCGGCGACGGCGAAAGTAATGAAGGTCAGAATTGGGAAGCGGCTATGACAGCGGCTCATTATAAGCTTAAGAAACTAATTGCGTTTACAGATTACAACAAGATGCAGATTGACGGCATGACAATTGATATCATGGATCTGGGAGATATCGAAGGTAAATGGTCCAGCTTCGGTTGGAATGTACAGAGAATTGACGGACACAATATTGATGCAATAGTAAAGGCTGTGAAAGAAGCTGAGGTGCAGAATGCTTCAAACTCCCGACCGTCAATGATCATACTGGATACAATTAAGGGTAAGGGATGTTCATTTGCAGAAGGAAATCTCGGCAATCATAACATGGTATTCAACAGTGAACAGGCGGCAGAAGCAATCGCTGTTCTGGAGAAAGGATAATAATGATGGGAATGCGTGAAACTTATACCGATTCGCTTATTATGCTTGCTGAAAAAGACGAAAGAATTTGTGTTCTCGATGCTGACCTGCGGGTAGGGCACGGCACTAAGCCGTTTTATGACCGATTTCCCGAGAGGGGTTTCAACGTCGGTGTCGCCGAGGCAAATATGGTAGGTATTGCTGCCGGTCTTTCAGCCGGCGGGAAAATCCCCTTTGCCGAGACATTCGGCTGCTTTGCCGCACGCCGCGCCTATGATCAATTCTTTCTTTCCGGCAATTATGCACAGCTAAATGTAAAACTGCTCGGCTCTGATCCTGGTGTGACGGCAACCTATAACGGCGGCACCCACATGCCCTTTGAGGACATAGCCATGATGAGGGTTATCCCCGGACTGACAATCGTATCACCTTGTGATCCCTATTCCCTAGGTCAATTAATAGAGCCAATTGCATACCACGAGGGTTGTGTTTATATGAGGATGCCGCGAAAGGCTGAGCAGCAAATCTATAACGGCAATGAAAAACTTGAACTGGGAAAAGGCTATGTGCTGCGTGAAGGAACAGATATTACTATCGCCGCAACAGGTTTTGTGATGGTTCCCCAGGCTCTTAAGGCTGCAGAGCTCCTCGAAAAAAAAGGAATAAGTGCAGCGGTCATAGATTTTCACACAAT
>DMKD01000273.1 GCA_003454605.1 Spirochaeta sp.
TGTATAAATATACTATAGAATTGAATAAATATACAAACATTATCGACTTATTGCAATAGAATTACAGTTTAATTTTTATTTTTCAGGGCGGCCCCGGCGGATATCCCGCCGACCGGACTTTCCGCTGCAATTCCTGCCGCTATGTCTGAGAAACTGAGCACACTATTCAATATCATTGAAAAATGAACCATACAATGGTATAATAGAACCATAAGGACAAACCTATGTCATCATTTACAATTCATAATATTGATAAGGAACTGGATTTAAAACTCACTGAAGATGCTAAAGAAGAGAAGATCAGTAAAAGCAAACTGGTAAAAAATATTCTCAGCAAAGCAGCCGGGCTGCCTGTGGACGGAGTAGGAAGTGATGATTACAGGGAATTCTGCGGGCTTTGGACCGATGAAGAGGCTGATTTGTTTGATAATATCCAAAAAGAGAACCGGCTAGTTGATGATGGAGATTGGGTTTGAAGCGTGTACTGATTGATACTAATGCATATTCAGCTTTAATGAGAGGCGAGTCTCATATTGCCGATGTATTGATGGATTGCGATGTTGTTCTTGTATCACCAATTGTTGAGGGTGAACTGTACGACGGTTTCCTTGGAGGAAGCAGGAACAAAGAAAATCTGGCCATTTTCAATCGTTTTCTCGAAAAGCCGAAAACTGTCCGGGTTCCTGTTACTTATCAAACGTCTGAATGGTTTGCCGAGATAAAGCGAATGCTTCGAAAGAAAGGAGCACCAATCCCGATAAATGATGTTTGGATTGCCGCATCCTGTATGGAGCACGGTGCGAGGCTGCTGACGCAGGATGAATATTTTAAATCAGTCGACGGGTTGCTGCGAATTGGTGAAAGATAAATTGAATATGAAATAGAGCATATTGGACTTGGATTGCAGGATGTTGATGAAGTTGTAGAAAGAGAATGTCTATGACACGGCCTAATTATATCAATTGATCGTCGCCGGATAAAACATTATTATACCCTCATGGAATGCAGAATCGGATGCGGCGCATGCTGCATAGAACCCTCAATTGCTGAGGCTATACCAGGCATGCCGAACGGCAAACCCGGCGGAGTGCGCTGTGTCAATCTTGATGACGATAATCGATGCAGAATATGGGGGCAGCCCGATTATCCTAAGGCCTGCAGCGATTTCACCCCAACCCTTGAGTTCTGCGGCAGCAGCAATGAAGAGGCAATGAGGCTGATAGCCGATTTTGAGGAAGCCACTATACCCGATGGGGTATAAAGCATGGATTGTTTTAGTTTTTGCACCCGATAGGGTATAAAAAATCTATATTTCATGTTATTATACCCGATAAGGTATAATATGTCAGATGAATTGATTCAATTAATAAAAATCAAACGCAAAGATTTGGATTTGACTCAGAAAGAGCTTGCCGACAGAGCAGGAGTAGGTCTGCGTTTTATTCGTGAGCTTGAGCAGGGGAAGAATACGTTGAGGCTTGATAAAGTAAATCAGGTTCTTGCTATGTTCGGTTACCGAATGAAACCTGAGAAGGATTCCTATGAGGAAGGCTGAGGTCTATTACGAGAATAGAGCGGCAGGAGTCCTCGCAGAAGATGATGAAGGCTACAGGTTTAAGTATCATGAAGAATATCTGAATCTACCCGAAGCCAGAGCTGTGAGTTTAACTCTGCCTCTTCAAGAGGAAGAGTATTTTTCGATGAAGCTGTTTCCATTTTTCGATGGCTTAATTCCCGAAGGATGGCTTCTATCGATAGCTGAGAGAAACTGGAAATTAGATAGTCGGGACAGGATGGGATTGCTTCTTGCATGCTGTAAAGATTGTATCGGTGCGGTATCTGTGAGGCCAGGAAATGAGCAATAGATGCATGATATGCGGCAAGTCTGTTTCAACGGGTGACCAATATCACTCAACCTGCTGTAAATCATTTTTTGGAACAGCCCTCCCTCCTGTACTGCCGTACGGGAAGAACGACCTGAATACTCTGGCCTCAGAGCTGATAAATAATAATATGACCGTAACCGGGGTGCAGAAAAAATTATCCCTGCATTTATCCGCCGAGGCAAAGCAGCAAAGGTTGACCTTTGTGAACCTGTGGGGAGAATTTATTCTAAAGCCACAGGTGGAATCATATTCTGAACTTCCTGAAAATGAATTTCTAACAATGTGTCTTGCAGATATGTTGAAAATCAAAACTGTTCCTCATGCATTAATCAGAATGAAATCCGGTGATTCGGCATATATTACGAAGCGTATCGACAGATCCGGGGACCGCAAAATACATATGGAAGATATGTGTCAGCTTTCAGAGAAAGCCACAGAAGATAAATATCGAGGCTCTCTTGAACAGGTTGGCAAAATAGTTAATAAGTACTGCAGTAATAGATTGTTAGATGCATTGAGATTTTTTGAACTAGTCCTGTTTGCATATATTACCGGAAACAGTGATATGCATTTGAAGAATTTTTCGCTTATAGAATATTCAGATGGAATCGCACTTGTACCGGCATACGATCTACTGAATACCCGGCTTGTTATAAGCGAGAAAGATGATCCTGATGAATCAGCATTATCAATTAACGGAAAACGCAGGAAAATAGGATTCTCAGATTTTTTCGAATTTGGTCTCAATCTTTCGTTGAGTGAAAAGCAGATTGAGAATGTATTTAAGAGATTTTTCTCTACAGAAGCACAGTTGATACTGGGAATTGAAAATTCTTTTTTATGTGATGAAGGGAAACAGAGATATAAAAAGATATTTCTAGATAGGCTGGAAAAGCTGCGGGCTGCTACTAAATAACAATCTTAACCGCGTAGTAGGCCGGCTCTTCATAGGGGTGGACCTGTTTCAGGGCTGCAATTGCCGCATTGAGGCATTCGTCACGACACAGCATCTCAACCCTGTGCTCAGACAGCTTTTCAAGTTTTCCTTTCCTTCCAATAAATGCATCACTGTTTTCAAGCGGCCGAAACTGTCCGGTTCCTAGAGTTTGCCAGCAACAGCTGTCATAGTCATTGAAGCGGCCTGCTCCCGCTTCAAAGAGGGCCGCTTTTACAATTTCTGTATGTGTTTCCGGTACGAAAAAAATCAGCTGGTGCATGCTGCTACCTCACCCCCCAGAATCCTTCAAGAAAGTAGCGGTCAAAGTCCTCTTCTGGGAAGATCATCTTTCCCATCCTGACTGCTATATCGTGTTCGTAAAGAATGTCTACAAAGCCGTTTATTTCGGCAGAGTTTAATGCTGCATCCTCTAAGCTCTCATCAGCTTCATGCGCCTTCAGTGAATTAAGATAGGCATTCGAATACAGATTGAAGCACTCTCTGACCGTTTTAAAGTACTCCGCCCTTTCATCTTCCGCTACTTTTTCAGGCTCGAGGATCTCAAATCTATAGGGGCTCTTGTACTCATCGAGATGTGCTGTAAGCTCCCCGAAGCCTTCATGCTTCCAGTATGGTGCAGCAAGTTTCATAGCCCTCTCTATCAGTTCAACATTCTGACCGAAAAAGGCATCAAGGTCCATGGTGTTCTCGAAAGAATAAAAATCCATGTAGAGTGCGCCGTCAACACCCGGCAGGGCCTTCAGGGCATCTCCGTGGAAGAAGGGGAGGCTGTATTGTTCACGTGGCCTTATCATGAATGTAAAGTCAAAAAAGATCCCGGTGTCTCCTATTTCGAACTGACTGATGGTTCCCGTATCAATTATCTTAGACTGATAGCTTTTCAGATAGAGAGATAGATGGGAGTTTCTAAACATGAAACTGTAAAGTGGATTAAGATTCAAATTGTATTCATTGAAATAGCCGTTTATATCACGCTCTGCAGCGCCGGCAACTGACAGGGATTCAGTAAGA
>DMKD01000342.1 GCA_003454605.1 Spirochaeta sp.
TCCGGAATATTATGTATAGTAATTGCGAGCACAAGCAGAACGCTTCGCTGCCAGCTTGTCTTCGGTCCTTCCGACTCGCCCTCGGAAAATCCCGGGTGCACATGAGGAATCAGCTTGTCGGCAGCAAAGAGAAAAGCCCCTCCAAGCAGAAAACCGACCACAGCAGGAATCCAGGGACTGCCGCCGCTGGATTCAGACATCTCTATTGCCGGAGCAAGCAATGACCAGTAACTCGCTGCAATCATAACACCTGCTGCAAAACCAAGCATAGCATCGAGAACCTTTTTATTGATCGATTTAAAGAAGAAAACAAGAGAAGCACCGAGTGCCGTCACAGCCCAGGTGAATAGTGTTGCGAGTAATGCCTGCAAAATATGATTTTGTTCCAGAAACCATTCCATATCATTCTCCATTCTTTTTAAGTTTTTATAATCATACCCTATATGGAAAAATAAATGAAGAAAATAATCTGAATCATAATAGTCTTTTCGGTTATCGCTGCTATTAGCTCATCAAAAGAACAATCCAGAAGGTAAAGGTAAATACACTGAATAATGTCGTCGCACTGATAATTTCTCCTGAAAGCTCTCCGTCGGCTCCCATTGCTTCTGCCATTGCAAAGCTTGAAACTGCAGTTGGACAGGCAGATGCAGCTACCACAGCTGCTCGGACATTCCCTGAGATACCAAATAGGGCTGTACCGGCAAATACAATTAAAGGCAGAACAAACAGTTTCACTGCTGAAGCGGTTATCCATAAAAATCTGCGCTGCATCAACCCTCTCAGAGTCAATGAACCGCCTATACTGATCAATGCCAGCGGCATTGCAAGCTGAGACAGATAATTCAGAGTCCGCTGGACAACAACGGGCATATGTATATTGTGTAAACCGAAGGGCAGGCCTATTGCTATAGCCCAGATGAGCGGATTTTTTATCAGATTAAGAAGGACCTGTTTCAGAATATTGCCGCCCTGTACTGCAGAACTGCGGCTTAAAACAATAACGGCAAGAAGATTATACAACGGCATCATCACCATAAGAATAACAACACCTGCCTGCAGCGCCTCCAGCCCAAACGCATTTTCTATAACAGCCAATCCGATTATAGCGATATTGCCGCGAAATGCTCCCTGCACAAAACTTCCATGTGTAACAGCAGGCAGTTTTCCGGCTGAAAGCCAGAGAATTATAAAAACAATCACAGTCACACCGGCGAACAGAAGGGTCACTCCAATCAGGGCATCAGGAATTTCTCTCACCTTCGACATCTTTGAAAATACCATTGCAGGAAGAGCAAGCCTGAAGACGATTTTCGATGCGGTTGTGATAAATTCCTTACTGATAAGCCCTGATTGACGCAGCAATATGCCGATAAAAATCAGGATAAAAATTGGGGCTACAGTTACAGCTGCAAAACCTATAGTTGTAAACATTCGGTATTATAACTTAATAAGATTGCTCCGTCTGCAGCAGCACAATCAGCCGATCCTTGCTACAAACGAACCTAATCTCTTGATAATCTCACCCTTAAAATTTTCTTCATTCATCCTTATGTTCATCATAGCCTGGTCGTTACCCTTCTGCTCTTCACCAAGCAGAAGCTCTATCGGAAAAGCTTCAAAAATGCCGGCCTGCATTCCCAGGCGTTTTTCCAGCTTATCAAAGACCTTGCCGTAGCCGAATGTTTCATTCTTTTTCTCATCAGTACTACCGCAGCAGGTGATAAAATCCAGTTTTTTAACCTTCTTCAGGTATTTATGGAGGAAGTCGCTGCATGGCGCGGCAAGGCTGCCCATATAAATCGGACCGCAGAGTACAACCCGATCATAATCCTCGAAATTCTGAGAAAGCTGTTTATTACCAATGCTGAGTTTTACAGCGGTCGCAAAAATCACCCCCGGGGCTAATCTCGGTTCAAGTTCAACAAGTTCACAGCCAAGTGCGTCAGCTGCTTTTCCAGCCAAAAACCTGTTGCTTCCTTTTCCGGAATAATAAACAACTATAGTTTTCATAGAATCATCCTCCGGATAATATTATACAACAAACTTTCAAAACCGCAAAATAAGCAGATTGACCTGATTCCGCATCCGTATTATCTTCTAATAGTATTTTCTATATATAAGAGGTGAATAATGATTGAAGTTAAAGTAAATCCGGGAATATGCGGATTGAAAAGCACAATAAAAGCTGAATCAGCCGACATGATGAACGCAAAGGTTTCTATTGAATCGGACTGTCCTGCTGTAATGCAGCTGGCTGATAAGGTTCAGACAGTTGACGCAATGAAAGAGGTGTTTGCTCCCTTCGGAACATCGCAGATCTTCACTGAATCAAATGGAACGCTTACACATGCAACCTGTCCCGTACCCACAGCAATTCTAAAAGCGGTTGAAGCTTCCTGCTCTCTCGCCCTTCCCGCGGATGTAGTACTTGAAATAAAGAAAATCGACTAATCGATCGCTCGGCCGTTTTTGCAAAAAGAAATAGGGGGTATAATAAATCATGAAGAATAATGAATTAGGATTAATAGGCCTGGCAGTAATGGGTCAGAACCTCGTGATGAATCTTGCCGATCACGGCTATAAAACTGCAGTTTTCAATCGGACAGCTGAAAAAACTGAGGTTTTTATCGAAGAAAGCAAAACAGCATGCAGTAAACCTGAAAACCTTGAACCGCAGTTCGATATTAAAAGTTTTGTCGAATCAATTGAGCGTCCAAGACGGATACTGCTTATGGTTCAGGCTGGAGCCGGGGTGGACGCTGTTATTGAATCGCTTCTTCCCCATCTTGAAAAGGGCGACCTCATAGCCGATCTGGGCAATTCATTCTTCCGCGACAGTGTACGGCGCGAAAAGGCCCTAGCTGATAAGGGCATTCTGTACGCCGGTATCGGTGTTTCAGGCGGTGAAGAAGGCGCAAGACGCGGTCCCTCCATCATGCCCGGCGGCAGCAATGCAGCACAGAAGATGCTTGAGGATATATTCCGCAGCATCAGCGCCGAGGTAACAGAAGCAGACGGCACTTCTATACGCTGCAGCAAATGGCTGGGCCGCGGCGGTTCGGGTCACTTTGTGAAGATGGTTCACAATGGAATAGAGTACGGCGATATGGAGATCATATCCGAGGCCTACCAGCTGATGACTTCCCAGAAGCTGGGAACAGATTTTAAACTTACAAACGATCAGGCAGCAGCAGCCTTCGAGGATTGGAACAAAACAGAGCTCGCCGGCTTTCTAAACGAAATAACGGCAGACATCCTTAAATATAAAAATCCCGACGGCAGCGCACTCATAGACAGCATCCTCGATGCTGCCGGGCAGAAGGGCACCGGAAAGTGGACGGTTGAGGAAAGCTTCAATCTCGTACGCCCAGTTACCGTCATCTCTCAGGCGGTCTATGCCCGGGGGCTGTCATCGATGAAAGAACAGCGCATGCAGGCAGCGGCAAAGCTGTCCAATTCTTCTATTGGTGATACAGCCGCAGCCTCAGCTTTGAGCAGCAGCAGTAAAGAGATCCTTACCGATCTCGCCGATGCAATGCTCGCCTCGCGGATTATTTCATACACCCAGGGTTTTTCACTGATAATGGCAGCGTCGAAGGATTACAACTGGGATCTTCAGGCTGCAGATCTCGCAGAAATCTGGCAGGGCGGCTGCATAATCAGAAGCTCACTGCTGACACCGATAAAGATGGCATTTCAGAAGAGCGGTACACTCGAGTCGCTCTTGTTTGATGATTATTTTGCAAATAGAATAACCGAGCTTGCACCCGGTTGGAGACGATCAGCAGCACGCGCAGTACTCTGGGGGATACCCGTACCCGGAATTACCGCCGCCCTTTCCTTCTACGACGGATTCAGATCAGAGCGCCTGCCGGCTAATATGATACAGGCCCAGCGCGACTACTTCGGCGGACATATGTATGAACGCACCGACAAAGCACGCGGGGAATGGTTTCACACCGACTGGACCGGACACGGCGGCAAAGCGGCTTCTACAGCATATAACGCCTGAGGAAGGGCATAATGATTGAACTGAAGATATTTGGAACCTCTGTCGAGATCGCTGACTACAGCTTCGACATCCTGAAAACTGCCGAAACCGCCGCCCTCTCATTCGGTTCAACATATGAAGGAATTTTCCGCCGGTGGCGGGAACTCTGCGGAGGAGTAAAAAAGACGCAGCTGCCTGCTCTCTTTCCTGCAGATGAACGCCTTGTTGATATTGCCGATGACGGAAGCAACTGGGGCGCAGCACGGAAGAGCTTTATAGAGCACTGCGGCAATGCGTCCGACAGCGGCCGATGGGCAAGGGACGCTGATGTTTATCACAGAATGCTGAGGGATCAGTTCGGTGAAGGGACTCCGGTCTTCGATCTTATTTTTTTGGGAATAGGACCGGACGGACATACCGCCAGTCTGTTTCCAGACGACTGCCCGACGCAGTCTGATCCGGCCTGGAACGAAACAGTGCTTGAAACAACTGCCCCCTTCGTGCCGCCGAAGCGGCTGACACTGGGTCCGGATGTGATAGCCTCCACAAGGCACCTGCTTGTAACAGTTACCGGTTCGGGCAAAGCAGAGATATTTAAAAAACTCATGAATGAGCTCAATGCACCGGAAGCATACGCAACTGCAAATTTGCCGCTGCTTCCTCCGGCAAGAATAATAACGCGCCGGGAAGAACTCAAACTAAACACGGAAGTTCTCTGCGATAATGCTGCTGCAGAAAAACTCGCCAATGACATATTACAGAAATACAGGGTAGACATATGATTTTTAAAAAATCCGGAATGACGGCGGTTGAACAGAAATCAGCGATAATTATACTCGGAGCCTCGGGAGATCTTTCAAGACGCAAACTTATTCCTGCACTTTCAGTTCTTCGGGAACAGGGATTAATCAGCGGAGACTCCGTCATTATAGGCGAAGGACGTTCGTCCTTCACCCACGATGAATTCCGTGACAGGTTTCAAACCTGCTGTGAGTTTCGCGAACAGCTGTTCTATCACCAAGGCATAGACGGTCTTAAAGATTATGTCAGCAGCATGGGCGATTTCGATCAGATCATCGCATTCCTCTCGCTTCCGCCTGCAAGCTATGCCTCAACGGTTGAAGAACTTTATAACGAGGGCTTTCGTGATGAGGTTCACATCGTAGTCGAAAAACCGTTCGGCCGGGATTATGAAAGCGCCCATAAACTGAATGAGGCGATACATCAGTATTACAAAGAGGAGCAGATATTCCGAAGTGATCACTATCTTGCAAAAGAGGCGGTTCAGAATATTTTAATCTTCCGATTTGCAAATTCAATCTTTGAGGCATCCTGGAACAGCAATTATATCGAATCGATACAGATAAATGCCTACGAGTCTATCGGTGTTGAAGAACGCGGCGGATACTTCGACCATTCCGGCTCAATCCGGGATATGGTACAGAATCATCTGCTTCAGATGCTCTGTCTCACCACGATGGATCCTCCGGTCACGCTCGACTCTGATGATATCCGGAATCAGAAGATTAACATCCTTAAAGCAATTGAAATTGAAGAGGTCAGCCGGGGTCAGTACAAGGGCTATCTGGATGAAAAAGGTGTAGCCCCCGATTCAGACACCGAAACGTGGGCCGAGCTTAAACTTCACATAAACAACCATCGATGGGCCGGCACTCCAATATACATCCGTACAGGAAAAGCCCTCGGCCGCAAGGGTACAGAAATTGGTCTTCGCTTCAGGAAGCGCCCCCATGCGCTTTACAATCCACCCGAAGGGACTGCTCCGAATGAGATCATATTCAAGGTACAGCCGTCCGAAGGAATCATTCTCCAGCTGACAGGGAAGAACCCCGGAATGGATCTGCAGCTAGCACGAACCGACATGGCTTTCTGCTACAACGACAGCTTCGATGAAGATATTCCCGAAGCCTACCAGAAGCTTCTGCTTGACGCGCTGCGCGGTGATCACACCCTCTTTGTGAGTGCTGTGGAAACCGAGCTTGCCTGGAAAAAGCTCAACGGAATTCCACAGCAGGGAAAACTTGTTAAATATGATCTAGGCAATCCGCCGGAGTCGGTATT
>DMKD01000188.1 GCA_003454605.1 Spirochaeta sp.
ATAGATGAGATTAAGGCTGCCGGGGTAACGGATATTACCGTAATCCTTGCCCAGGGGCTTCACAGGTTGGCGACAGAATCTGAAATAAATAAGATTTTCGGCGGGAATGTTCCTCTGGGAGTTAAAGTAGTTAATCATGACGCTGAACATGATCTTAAAAAAAAGGGTGATGCCTATTTCAGGGCAGAGGCGGTAGATGCTGATAAAGTCATAATCACCGGTGCGGTGACATTTCATCCTATGGCTGGATTTTCCGGCGGAAGAAAGAGCCTGCTTCCCGGAATTGCTTCAGTTGATGATATCAGGAAAAATCACAGACTGTATTTTAAAAATAAGAAGCATAATCCGCAATGTGGACCTGGGCTTGTGAAGAACAATCCCGTTAGAGAGGACCTGGACGCACGAACTGCCGGATTTACAGAATTATGGGCTCTCAATGTAGTTATCGGAAAATCAAAGGAAATACTCTTTGCGTCCTGTGGTGAGGCGGATGGGGTTTGGAATGACTGTGTGAAATGGGTTTCATCACATTTTTTAATTGGGCTGGATAAACACTACAACACGGTTATCTCCTCAGCAGGAGGCTATCCGTCAGATTTTTCTTTCTATCAGAGCATGAAGGTTCTGACTAATTCCGCAAAGGCATGCAGAGAGGGCGGTCGGCTGATCATCCTGACGGAGTGCAGCAACGGATGGGAAATAGACAACCGCAAGCTTGAACTTTTTCAGATGGAACTGTCCGAAGTAGCAGACAGGCTGATAGAAGATTTTCGAATGGATGTGCTTGGTCTATTCATGGCAATGTCCATCATCAGGAGGTATGATGTCTGGCTTTACTCATCACTGCCCAGGGCTGAGGTTGAGGCTGCCGGTATGCATTATCTGGATGATACCTCAATGATTGAAGCGCTGACTGCTAAAGGGCGCACGGCTGTAATAAAAGATGGATCATCAATTTTACCCATCAGTGAAAAGCAGAGAAAGGAGCTTTTATGAGCAGTATTATTAAACGGGCATTTGAACTGCAGGGAATGAAGATCGGATTAATCTCTGATTTTCACGATATAATTACAGATGATGAATACTTCATGAGTAAGGGCGGCCATCTGCATTCACTCCTTTCAAATTTTAACAGCCTGAATGAAATATCATCTACTCTCCCCATGGATGTGATCTTTGAGGTTAAAAATATTTCGGGGGCAGAGGAGTTTTCTCTAGAGGTTGACGGCTCTAATTATTATCTGAGCGGTCCGGTTGAGCGATGCGAAAAAGAATGTTCAGATAAACGATCTTCGATATTCGGTAATATGGGTTTCTTTTCGAAGGTGGCTGTCCTTGAACTTGAGAAGAGGGGCATATTCTCCTTTCATTCTACAAGTTTCTGTAAAGAGGATGAAAACAGGCTTTATCTGGTGCTCGGCGGCAGCGGAGCCGGTAAGAGTTCTGTTCTGCTGAAAGCTCAGACCGCTAATATGAATGTTTTTGGAACGGAGTTAACACACTTCAGTCTGAACGATGGAAAGTTGAAGCTCATGGAAGGCTCCCTCTGGCAGAACTGCAGGATGGGGAATCTTGTTATTGATTTTCCCGAACTGCTGGGAAAATACGGCATAGACTGGTCTGGAGAGGGAGACCCCTGGTATCAGTATAAATCTGTTGATTTGGGGGATTGGAAGGCCGGGAAAGCGGTTCTTGAGGATCCTGAACTTGTCCTGTTGTTTCCGCGCATAGAATCAGAGCGTGAGAACTCTGTTATTTTCAGATCTTCTGCGGAAAAAAAGGATTACAAAATTTACAATAATCTTGCAGATAAGGTCTCACCGCCGTCAATGCTTTACGGCACTTACTTCATCCCGTCAATTGATGATGATGAATCACAGAAGCTAAGAATGAAAGCCGCAATTGATTTTCGGAGAACGGCAAATATCATTGACTGTTGGGAGATACTTGCAAGCCCGGCTCAATGTCTTGATGGAATAATATAATTACGAGGAGTATTTTTATGAGTAAACTGGCAAAAAGAGGAATGGAAGGCATTTATGAGTCTCCCTTAGCAGGGCGATCTGAACAGCCCAGAAGAAACGGACTTACAATGGTTATTGATATGGGCAGCGGCCTTGCCGAAACTGCAGATCTGCTTGAATATGCGGGACGATACATGGATATGTTCAAAATTTCCTCAGGAACTGCAGCCCTTTATCCTGAAGCCATTCTTAAGAAAAAAGTTGAAATGATCAGAAGTTACGGAATAGAGGTTGAAGCAGGCGGTTCACACTATGAGGTCGCAAACTGGAAGGGCGTGAGAACCGACTACTATAAGCGGCTTATTGATCTAGGCATAGATTGTGTGGAAATTGCCGACGGACATCTTCCGCTTTCTGATAAAGATAGGCTCGATTCAATTTTGGAAGCAAAGGCCCTTGGCCTTAAGGTAGCTACCGAAATCGGAAAGAAGGAACCTTCCAAGAACATCAAAGCAATGACTATCGTTCAGCAGTTCGATGAGAACGTCGAGGCAGGATCTGACTATG
>DMKD01000205.1 GCA_003454605.1 Spirochaeta sp.
TCATGCCCTTAAGCAGTTCGTCTTCGGGTTTATTCAAATCAAGTATAACTGTACTCGGCGGCTGAATATCCATCCGGGCCTTAGTGAAGGACTGCTTGGGCGAAAGCGCCTCCGCAGGATACCCGGACGGTGTTTTAGTCAATGCCGGCAGACTAATCCCCCAGGGCGGATCAAAGCGTATAAACATGCAGCTTGCAGGCAGATGCGGCCTTAGTACGACTGCAAGTTCTGCCGTATGATTCCATAATTCTGCTATTTCTCCATCGGACATCGGTCCGTGCGGCACATAGGCAAGCGATTGACCTGCCTTGATTTCACGAACCAGAACGAGGAGAGATTGTTTATTTATACGGAATGCATAAGCCTTCCAACCGAATTCCGCCTTCAGGCTGCCCCAGAAAGCAGATTGCAGGAGGTTGCTATGCGTTCCAAGCTTTTCCAGGTCAACAGGCTTGAGAGATATCTCCGACATTGTAATTTATCAACCTACTTCAGCGTTAAGAACTGTTTCTGTTTTCAGCCGCACATCAGCTGCACCGATCGCAGTCTTGCCGACAAGAACATCTCCATTGACTGTTTTCATCGGTACGGCAAAGAATTTGTCTACCTTAATCCTGGTACATGCCGGCAGATCCTCGGGTTTATCACCATCAAGATGGATTCTCGTCCCCGGAGCCAGATCATCGGTGAATATAACTTCACATGTTTCACCGCCGTCAGCACCAGGACCTTCAGCTGCCAGAAGCATTCCATAGCTCTTGCTTCCCCGGAATTTCGCGGGTTTAAGATTCGAGACAACTATGAGGTGCCGGTCCTGAAGCTGTTCTTCAGTATAATAAGGTACTATACTCGATACAATCTGACGGCGCTCATCTGTTCCGTCATCAAGCTGCAGGATGAACAGTTTATCAGCCTCGGGATGGCGTTCTACTTCAACGATTCTGGCGACACGCAGATCAATAGTTTTGCGGAACATCTGCTCAGGGCTGAGGACCTCGGCCTCTTCAGCCTTTGCTTCTGCCGCCTGAGTTCCTGCTTCACGTTCCTTCTGACTGCCGGCGAATCTGTCTCTAAAGGCATTGATATCATCAGTTTCCAGTTTTTTAAACAGAATTGAAGGTGTGCCTATTTTACTGAGATCATAGCGCCGTCCGAGACTGCCCCAGCCCATGTCGGGGCTACCCAGAAACTCACCAATCTTCTCTGAGGTTTCAGGCAGATAGGGTGCGATAAGAATTCCTAAATCACGTACGAGATAAACAAGCTCATGCAGAAGTACCCCTGCGGCTTCTTTATCTTCTTTAATGACCTTCCACGGCTCTCCCGCCTGAAAGGCTTTATTTCCCATATCAGCAAGCTCAAATGTCTTTCTAATACCGTCGCGAAGGTTGGCCCATTCAAGATGTTCGGTTATTTCAGCTATTTTAGCCTTCGCATCAGCTGTGAACTCGCTCTCGGCAGAGTTGTCTCTAGCTCCTGCGGGAGGGACCACGCCGTCGAACTGTTTATTGAGAAAGGTAAGTGTACGGTTAATCAGGTTGCCGAGATTTCCGATAAGCTCTGAATTAACCTTCTCCTGAAAATCCTTCCAGGTAAACTGAACATCCGATTTCTCGGGGCGGTTATAAAAGATGTAAAATCGCCATACATCGGCAGGAATACCGGTATCACGAGCATCAGTTCCAAATACGCCTATGCCCTTGCTCTTTGAGAACTTTCCGTTTTCATAATTCAGATATTCTGATGATGACATATGGTAGAGCTTAGTCCAGTCTTCCCCGGAACCAAGCAGCGATGAGGGGAATATAACCGTATGAAACGGTATGTTATCCTTGCCGATAAACTGAAAAAGCTCAACCTCATCCGGATTCATCCACCAGTCCTTCCATTTGTCGGTATGGGTTGCAGTAATTGATACATAACCAATCGGTGCATCAAACCAGACATAGAAAACCTTGTCGCGGTAACCGTCCTTAGGGACCGGAATGCCCCATTTAAGATCACGCGTGATACAGCGCTCATGAAGACCGTCGCGAATCCAGCTCTTTGTCATCTGTATAGCGTTATTTGCCCAGCGTCCGCGAACCGAGGTCTCTTCCATCCACTTTTCAAGCAATGGGAGGATACCGGGAAGATCTATATAGAGATGATCAGTCTGCTTCTCATGTGGAGTGCTGCCGCATGTACCACAGCGGGGCTCTACCAGATCTGCCGGATCAAGCAGTTTTCCGCAATCTTCACATTGATCACCCCTGGCTTCTTCATACCCGCAATGCGGACAGGTTCCAAGTACATAGCGATCGGCCAAAAAGCGGTCACAGCTGTCACAATACAGCTGGGTGTCGGTTTTTTCCTTTATATATCCTGCTTCATCAAGCTTGGTGAATATATGCTGAACAATTTCAGTCTGTTCAGGAGTAGAGGTCCTGCCCCATTTATCAAAAGCAATATTAAACCATTCATAGATTTCAGTGTGGATTGCGTTATATCTGTCGCAAAGCTCCTGTGGAGTCAC
>DMKD01000053.1:0-4140 GCA_003454605.1 Spirochaeta sp.
CTTACGATGCTGCTTGGGGCTGCTCCTTCTGAAGAGCATGCAAATGTCTATTTTCTGAATAAGGCAATTATTGAGAACAGACTTGGAATGCGGACCGAGGCGATTGCCAGTTATCAAAGGTTAATTGAACTATCACCGAATTCTTTTCCTGCACATTATAATCTGGGTAGTCTCTATTACAGCCTGAGCCGGTTCACCCTCGCAAAGAACTACCTTGAGACAGCGGTCACCCTTGCCGGGGGACTGAAACGGTCAAAGACATACCGCAGTCTCGGGCTGACCATGATCAGGCTCGAGAATTTCCAGGCTGCTGAAGAGGTCCTTCAGGAATCGATTCTGCTTGATCCTTCAGGTACCGCATCCAGACTTGTTCTTGCAGATCTGTACGCGGAGTATCTGGGTGATATCACAAAAGCAAGAGTAACCTATGAAACCGTCAGCAGGCTCAGTCGTGATATTCCTGAGCTGTATCTCGGGCTTGCAAAGATTGAACTTGCCGAGGGAGACTGGAATCAGGCTTTGGAAATACTTGAAGATGCGGGACTGCATGTATCTGATAATCTTCTGATTGTAATAGAATCCGTGAAAATCCTGATTGAGCATGAAGATACAGATCAGGCTCGGAACATTCTTGAAGATTACCTCAGAATGTACCCGGAAGAACCCTCTCTATATTTTCAGACAGCACGGCTGCATTACAGATTGGGGGAATTTGAGAGTGCTGCGGCTGCTTTCTCGGCAGCCATTGAAAAAACTGACGGTCCCTATCCCGAAGCCGTTAATAATCTAGGCCTTGTTTATATGGCTCAGGAAAAGTGGGACAGCTCTGAAGAGCAGTATCTGAAGGCTGTTGATATAAATCCATGGTATGACACAGCCTGGTATAATCTCGGGCTTGTTTATCTGAATCAGGAAAAATGGAAGGATGCGGAAAATAGTTTTAATCAGGCGCTGGAAATCGAACCGGAATATCAGTCTGCGTGGTACAATCTTGGAATTGTCCTGTCAGCCTCCGGACGACTGGACGAGGCCATCGCAGCCTATGAAAAGTCGCTTCTCCTTCTGCCTGAAGATCCCAAAGCCAGACTGAATCTTGCAGTTTTATTCAGACGAAAAGGTGATTATGCCCATGCCCGGGAACAGTATCGGCTGGTGCTTGAGATTAACCCCGCTTATGCGAGTGCCTGGTACAATCTCGGACTGCTGCAGAAGGCTCAGGGGTATTTGCGGGAAGCCGAAAACTCATATCGTGAAGCGGCTGTGCTTGAGCCCGAGCAGGAGGTTTACTGGAAGAATCTGTCATCCCTTCTTGGAAGTCAAGGGCGGACGGATGAAGCCGCTGCAGTGCTCCTTGATGCTCTGGAATTCCATCCCGATTCTTCAGCCCTGAGATATAATCTTGCTTTGCAGTATAAGAAGAGCAGCCGGATTGATGATGCACTTGAGCAGATTTCCATTTCCTTGAGACTCGATCCCGGTTTTTCAAAGGGGTGGCGCACCCTCGGCAGCCTGTATTCTGATACGGGTGAGCATTCGGCCGCAGCTGATGCTTATCGCAGAGCATTGGAATTAGACAATACCGATAAATACATATATTATCTGTTTGGAAAAGAGCTCTATGCCTCAAACCGTTCAGATTCTGCTATTATCGCCTTTGAAAAAGCTCTGGAAGAGATTAGAGACAATGCATTCATCTGGTACAACGCCGGGCGGGCCTATCAGGCGGCAGGTCAGGATGCAAAGGCTTCGGAATATTATTCAACAGCTCTTGAAATTGATCCAGGCTTGGCGGGTAATATTGCCGGTGAGATCGAGCTGCTTGATGAATCAGGTAGTTTTTATATTTCTAAAATGGAAGCTGAACCCTATAGTTCTGAATGGCCGCTGCAGCTTTCAAGACTTCTTATCCGTAAAGAGAATTATGATGAAGCCGAGTCAATACTCCTGGATGCCAAGGAAAAATTTCCCGGGAATGTCCGGTTTCCGAGTTTACTTGGAGAATTGTATGAACTTCTGGAGATCCCGTTAAATGCTGAAGCGAATTACCTTGAAGCGCTTGAATCCTCTCCCGGTGATGCCGGATTGTATCTAAAACTCGGGAAACTTCTTGAAGGCGGCGGCAATTCCCCGGCGGCAGAGAGGTATTTGCAGAATGGCCTTGTCTTTGAACCGGATAATATTCAGATTCTCAGACTTCTGGGGGAAGCTCTCTATGATCAGAAAAAATATCCTGAAACCATCGAGGTTCTCACCATGGCTACAGAACTAGATCCCGAAGCAGGCTTGAGTCTCATAACCCTCGGCAAGGCGCATTACCGCGAAAAAAACTATCCGGAGGCAGAAGCTTCATTCAGCCGGGCAAAGCTGTGGGAACAGGATTACATATGGTCCTATATCTGGCACGGCAGGGCATTGAGAAAACTTGAACGCTTTGAAGAAGCAGAGACGGAGTTTCTTGCTGCCGTTGAAATTGACTCGGTGCATATGCAGCCGTGGATAGCCCTAGGAGATCTTTACCGGGAGCAGGAGCTGAATGATAAGGCGCTTGAAGCCTATACTGCAGCCCTCAATATTGATCCGTCAAACAATACAATACGACGAAGAATTGAAAGTGTTTCCGATTAAATGAGGATAGCTGAGGATACAGGTCATGTAGAATAATTCGTTTAGCTGCTGTATACTCAATTCAGATAAAGTTTAAGACAAATTTAGGAGAATCTCATGCCCGCACAGTATTATTATCCGGAAAACTATAAGTCATCTCTCACTCTTGAAGAGACCGAGAAGGCTATTGCCGATATCAAATCATTCTTTCAGACCTACCTCTCGGCCCAGCTGAAACTGAGACGCGTTACAGCCCCTCTCTTTATTGAAGCCGGAACCGGTGTAAATGATGATCTCAACGGGATAGAAAAGCCTGTATCATTTAAGCCGAAAGGAATGACAGTTACTGCTGAAATACCTCAGTCCCTTGCAAAATGGAAGCGGATGATGCTCGGTGATTACGGAATCGAGGCCGGCTACGGTCTATACACTGATATGAACGCAATAAGGCCCGATGAGGATGCCGACAACCTCCATTCATACTATGTCGATCAGTGGGACTGGGAGATGGCTATTACAAAAGATATGCGAAACCTTGAGCTGCTAAAGTCTGTTGTTCAGAAGATCTATGCAACCCTTAAGGCCACAGAATTTATGGTTTTTGAACGCCACCCTGAGATTAAACCGGCTCTACCCGAAGAAATAACCTTTCTCTATACGGAAGACCTCTGCAGGAACTATCCCGAACTCAGCCCCGTTGAGCGGGAATCAAAGGCCGCAAAAGAGTACGGTGCGGTATTCATTATCGGTATAGGCGGAGAACTTCCGGACGGAGAAATCCATGACGGCCGCGCGCCCGACTATGACGACTGGAGCACCGAAACCGAGGGAGGCTACACGGGGCTCAACGGCGATATCCTTCTGTGGAATCCTGTTCTCGGGCGCACCTTCGAGTTATCCTCAATGGGGATACGTGTAGACCGCGAGGCGCTCGAGCGTCAGCTTAAGATTCGCGGACTTGAAGAGCGCAAAGAGCTGCTTTTTCATAAACGCCTGCTGGCCGGAGATTTCCCCGAATCGATAGGCGGCGGAATAGGACAGTCAAGGCTGTGTATGTTCCTTCTGCGTAAGGCCCACGTCGGCGAGGTTCAGGCGAGCATGTGGCCTGAAAATGTCAAACGCGACTGTGAGGCGAACGGCATACAGCTGATGTAGCTGAATTTAAGAATTTGTACAATTATACTTGTAAAATTGTACAAAATAATGTATCTTTGATATAGGAGACGGTCATGGTTAAACATCTTTCTATTTCAGAGGCCAGAAAGAAAATCACATCTCTCGAAGATGAACTTTCATATGAGGACACGATTTCAATAACCAATCATGGTAAAGAAGTTTTTGCCCTTATGAGATGGGACAGTTATGAAGTGATAGCTGAAACGTTAGAAATCCTGTCGGATGAAGATCAATATACCGAGTTAAAACTTGGATTGAGTCAACTCGAAAAAGGTGAATTGATTGATTTGGATGATTTAAAGCAGGAGCTTGATGTATAAAATCAAACTTACTTCAATTGCAGCCGAATCAATACGAAAG
>DMKD01000053.1:4287-6032 GCA_003454605.1 Spirochaeta sp.
CTCAAAAAAAGATATATATGCCCTAATGAAAAAACTAATTAAAACCGGTTTACTCGATGAGGAGTAAACCGATTTTTTTTAAGGTCTGTGTTTAATTTGCAGGCCGAAGGCCTGAGAGAATTGCAGGGCTAAGGTCTGTATTTTATCTGCAGGCCTTTGAGAAAGTTTCTCAGCACCTGATCCTTGCATTCCCTGTAATGTTTGTGATCGGGGCGCCTGAAAAATGCACTTAGCTCGTGTTTGCCTAGAGCAAAGTCGGCAAGGGTGAGAATATCAAGCACATCCTCGGCCTTCATGTTTAATGCAATCTTCAGTTTCATGAATATTCCGTTATTCGTAAGCTTTTTTTCAGGTTTAGGCTGTTCGCCTTCCCGCCTGCCGCGTTTTTCTATAATCAGCCCGTTAAGAAAGGCCGCAAGCCGGTAGTCTGCACAGTTCTTGAAATCAGAATCATCATCCTGCTTCAGCCAGTCGCTTATCTCGGCTCTGGTTGCTTCATATCCGCCGTCTTTAAAGAGATTCATCATCTTATCGTCGGAAAAATCAAAAATATAGCGCACGCGCCTTAATACATCATTATTAACCATGCTTGAGTGTAGCATGAAAAAGCAGTTGTAGTAGTCCCCTTTTCAGCGTAAGCAGCTTTTAGGTATTATACTCTGTTTTTCCAGTATTCAGGGTCTCTATGAAGGTGCATTACTGCGGAAATCTGTTGCAGCGGCATCTTCTTGTTCTGGTTGATGATACCGGCCATGCTTCAGGATAAGCATCTATTCTGTTAAGGGTATTCCTGATTTCATTTGCAAATTCCTAGCCAAGTCCTTCAAGCTGATGATTGTAGTAATCAACAGTTTGAGTAAATTCTGAGTTTGCTATAGAAAGAAACTTGATTTTCATTTATTGAATTGCGAAAACACTTCATCAGCAGTAATTGAGCTTATTTTACCGGTTTCATATGCTTCAATTCGGTCTTCGACTTCATCTGCCCATTTTTTATCGATCTTTTCATTCTCCTGTTCGTTAAAACTGGAGTATATAAGTTCTATAAGTCTGGCTCTGTCCACAGGAGACAGCTTCACAGCTTCTTCATATATTTTTTCTTTTGAAATCGGCATAAATAACCTCTAAAACAAGCTTATACCTTTAAGCAGGTTTGTCAAAAATTTGATTTTCTCTCTTACCGCCAGTAGCTCTTCGGCAGCCGCCAGGCTCGGCCGAAAACGCGGATAAGGTGGCTTGCCAGATACTGCCCGTTGGGTGCCGGGGGGGAACCGCGCATCCGCATCGGCGAATTCAGCTCTGTGTCGTTCGGGTGAAGAAGGTTCATTTTCTCATAAACTATTCCCAGACGGTAGTTGTGGTGCGCGTAGGTTATCGTGCCGTCTCGGGCGACATCCACAACCATTCCGGCATGGGTGAAGTAATCATTAAACTGCTTATCTTCATTTCTATCGTAGGTATTATCCCAGAAGATCAGGTCTCCAACTGCAGGTATTTTAGCATTGTATATGAGTTTATTGTCTCTCAGAGCACTGTAGAGGCGCTTCACGCCGTTTCCTTCATACCCGCTGTAACATCTTTCCAGATCTATTCCTGAACGGTAGTAGATGGCCAGCAGCGCGCCCGAGCAGTCGAGACAGTAGCTGCGGTCATCAGCGGCGAGCATTCCGTCGGTTGTACCCAGATAATGATCGGCGGAAGCCTTCAGCTTATACTGAATAGGCTTCAGTTCATCGCCTTCGACC
>DMKD01000419.1 GCA_003454605.1 Spirochaeta sp.
TCAAAAAAGAAAAAATCTCCGGGAAGGGTTTCAGACCATTCCTGTTTAAATAATTCCCATTCGCTGCGGACCTGCCCAACATGCTCAATTTTCAGCCGGGCATACCATTCGGCCATATTTGCTGAATGTCCGCCCACGGGGAACTCCTCCTCACCAGTGCCGTCTGCAGGGGTCTCAGCCGTCCAGTTATTTTTCCCGCCGACTATTTCAATAACAATATCACGGTTTCTCAGTGTTCTTGCCGCATTCTCAAAATAGCCCAGAGCTGTCAGAAGAACCGCCAGCACAAGGAGGATTCTGACGGGTGATTTTTTCCAGATGAGTAACAGGGTCTCTCTCATACCAGCCTGCCTAATTCGGAACCGAGCAGCTTACCGTTGACTGTCTGTATTTCAAGCCCCGGCCGGGCATTCAGCTCAAGAATCAGCGGTCCCTCATGCTCATCCAGCACGATGTCGACTCCCAGATACTCCAGATCAACAAGAGCCGCGGCCCCTATGCTGATTTTAAGCACATCAGACCATCCGGGAATCACCCGCCCCTGGAGCTCTGTGTCAGTATCAGGGTGACGGGTGATCATCCGGCCTCTCTGCGCTCCTGAAGTAAGCACACCCGTTTCAAGATCGACTCCTACGCCTATTGCTCCCTGATGCAGGTTTGCCTTCCCATCCGAAACAGCTGTTGGGATACGGGCCATCGCCATTACAGGCCGCCCTTTAAACAGAATAACCCTGATGTCGGCGACACCTCCGGAGTATATCTCTCTGAAAAATAAGTCGGGCACAATCTTTTTCTCTATGAGCGCTCTGTCATCGGTCCCGCCGAATGAATAGACCCCGAAGAGGATTTCACCGATATGAATCTCTATCTCAGAGAGCGAACATTCCGCACCCGACGGAACTGTCCATACATCCGGCCCGGTCTTCTTCAATAGCAATATCCCGCCTCCCGCCCGGCCTCTAGACGGTTTTATGACAAACTCGCTGAACGTCCTCAAATCTTCGAGGGAGGCATCGAGATGCATGAAACTGTCCACTACAAGGAGGGTTTCGGGAACAGGTATTCCGCCTGAGCAGAGGATTTCCTTTGTTCTGATCTTGTCATCTACCTGCGGGAAGGTTTCCCGCGGATTATACCGGTAAACCCAGTCAAGATTACGTTCATTTAAACCGAGCAGCCCTTTGAAAGCCTGATTATCAAACCCCACCGCTGTTCCCCCTGTTAAAAAGCAGAGCCCTGAATCGGTAAAATTCCATCACCCTGATACCGGTCCAGCTGCCTATCCAGAGATTTAATGCCAATACCCCCAGCAGCAGCTCGGGAAAGGTGAGTACTAAAGCCTGTAGAGCGACCGAACTCATGACCAGATAGCATACTGTCATTACCATCAGAGTTTGTATCAGAACCACGATGCTGTCTTTCAGACCGTCTTCCGAGATGGTTAGTGCAATACGCTCCGAGGTTATTGTCAGAATTGCAATAGGGAAAAGGGTTGCTGAGTTCAACGCAGAAAAACCCTGCCATCCCCAGAGCTGAGAAAGTGAGGACACAAGAATCAGTATTCCTATTACCCCGACCATCATAATTGACAACCGCGGAGTATGCAGAAGTCCGAGTTTTTCAAGCGGATAGCGCAGCAGTACCGTCATTAACAGCACAAGAACAAAAGCAATCATTCCGGGACCAAGACCTGTTTCCTGAACAGCCATAGCCATTAGTGCCGGTAAAAATGTACCGTAGGTACGCAATCCTATAACATTTTTAAATACAACAACGAAGAGAACACCGAAGGGGATTACAAGCAGAAACTGCAGAATCGACATTGAAAACCCGCTTTGAAGCAGGCCTTCAATTGCGTTATACAGATTCAGTGAACGGTCGCCTAAGAAACCGGTAAGCCTGGAATTTGTAACAGTTCGTTTTCTGATATCGAATCGGTAATCGAATGCGATATTGCGGGAGTGCCTGAACAGGACTTCGTCTCCGGTATAGAGAGTCAGATAATTATCAGGCAGACGCGCAAAATGCCCGTTTAAAGCATCAAAGGGAACCCAGTATCCGCCTATATAGATCTCAAGCCACTGGTGGGAGGTCCGTTTTGTTCCCGTATCCAGGATAATACCGCCTACCAGCCTTGCAGGAATTCCAAGACTCCGGGCAAGGGCTACAAAAAGCCTGCTTTTACCGTTACAGCTTGCCTCTTCCAGTTTCATTGCAGTAAGAGCATCAGTGGTTCCCTTGAATGGCTTTACTCCCAATGCATAGACATAGTCATGAATACTGCCGAGAATATTCAGCAGGCTTGTCTCGCTGCCGGCGAGCTCACGGGCGAGGTTGGAGATCTCCGGTGATGAAACCTGAATAGAAGGAGTGTCGGCAAGGAAGGGCTCCATATTCTCAGGCAGTGACTGCTGCAGACTGATGGAAGGATCAATTTCATAACGGATAGGACGGATTGCTGCTTTGTAATTGATTTTTATGCTGAAGTCATCCACTGCATTAAAACTGCTCCAGTCTCCCCGGTCGAAGAGAGGAGTAGATTCCCGACTGAAATTCATACGTTCAGCTATTATAGTCTCTTCTGCTATCTTCTGCCTGTCGGTGGATTTCGGTAGAAACATCCGAACAACCAAATCCTCACCGTTACCGGAGAAGTTCATGTTAACAGACACGGAGTATGACTGCTGCGGAATGATGGAATCAAGGGTGTAATTCCATACCAGTATTTTCAGACCTATCAGAACAAGCATGCAGATCATCAATGCTCCAATCAGGATTCTGATAATCTGTCGTTTATTCAGCACCGGAACCTTTAATACTTCCATTCTGCTCCGATTGACACTCCCCAGTTCAGATAATCAGTTAGATATGAAACTTCATAACGATGGTTGGAAATCTGCCGTTCGAGAAAGCCGTCGAGTGCAAGAGAGAGCTTTCCGATTCTGCCGGGACCGCCGTCAGACTTGAATACCTCGAAACGGTTTTCCATATTTATAAATATTTCAGAATCGTTACGCAGTTCGCCGGTGAAAGCCTTTGCGGCATTTCTTGCCGGATAGTTGATGAAATTACGTAAGCTGTATCCAATTGTAAAATCCCCGGAATAAAAAGCAACATCAACCTCTAGATCCAGCTCCACTGAATTCTTATAATAATCATAAAAATCTTCTACAAAGAGATCAGCCGGTGTTCCATAAAGCCAGAGATCATAGTTTACAGAATCAAGATAGGTGAAATTATACTCCAGCTCCAGCTCAAACCATTTAAACGGAGCCGCTTTCAGACCTGCCGACGCTTCATGTATAAAATATCTGCGGGTATCCGGATCTATCTGCTTATCGATAGTGTCGTAATGAGCGTTGAGATAGTATTTGTAATCAAAGCCGTAACCTATCCCGAAGCTTAAATCGGTATTGATGATATGTGAATATGAAGGAGCCGCAGAAATCTTTATATTGCTTATTTCCCGTCCTGCATTCTGATAATCAGGATAGATGGAGAGTGAAATATCATTATCAAGAGAAATGATACCCGAACGGCCCAGACTCTTTGAGATATCCCATGCAAAGCTTCCTCCGTAATTAAAATCACCCTGATCTTCCGCCAGGCTCAGATCGGCATCAACTACCAAGCTGTTCATTAAAAAATATTTCGACCCGACATCAAGGCTCAGCCCGCCGGAAATCTTATCGGTGCTCTCAAAATATCGTTCATCGCCTGTTTTGAGAGCACTGAAATTGAATGTCTTAAAATCAAAAGCATTATGTCGATAATCAATATCCCATGCCAACCTGAGATTCCGCCTCAGATCATGATCGCCCCCGATGCCGGCCTCCGCATAAATCCCGGGCTTCATAAGCATTCCATTGTAATCTGCCAGAACTGTAACATTGATATCAAGATCGGAATAAGGCTCGTACAGGCCTTCGATGAGGCTGAGCAATTCTTCAGTCTCCTCTGATTCAGGATAACGACCGCTGTATTCGGATAATGCTGTTTTTCCCGCTGCCGACAACTCTTCAAACTCCTCTTTGTGCGGAGAAAGTGAGGCGAGCTTAATAAGGAATTTCACCTTCTCTCGGGCGGGGATCTCAGCCTTGTCCTCATCAAGCTCTAACTCATCATAGAGTAATATCAGCTTGAACGCCTCGGTCCAAAGCTCCTGAGTGTAAGCACCGAGACCGGCTCTTCGGTATCTGCTGCCGACGAGTGAATAACTTTTCAAGACTGTCGGCAGAGCTTTAACCGCATAGGAATCATCAGCAAACTCAGGATAGATTAGAGGGACAAGAATGATGACCTCATCTTCCCGGTCAAGCTTATCGAGTAGTTTTACCAGATCATAAAAAGCTTCGGTTCGGCGGTTTGATTCTTCATCAGCAAGTACGTTTCTGAATACGTTTTCTGCAATATCGCTTTCACCAATTCTCTGATACAGGCGCCCGAGATACCATAGAGCATCATCAGCCCGTCTGTCATCAGGCGAGGATGCACGAAATTTCTCAAATGCATCTATAGACGCCTGATTCTCATCAGCGCGATAGAAGTTTTTTCCTTTTGTATAATCATCGGAGGCTTCTTCAGCAGAAAGGCTGAACAGACATGAAAAAAATATTATCAAAACAATCAGTTTCTTCATAAGATATTCCTTATATATTTAGTAATATATATCTAAATGGAGAAAAATTCAGTTTTTTTCTGCACTGAACGGTAGTATCATAGTCAGTATGAACAGTCTGCGCCGATGTCTGTTATTTTTACTACTTACC
>DMKD01000015.1:0-6623 GCA_003454605.1 Spirochaeta sp.
ATGGCGGTCACCGAACGGGCGTTGGAGCTTATAGATGATGACGGCCTGCCGCTCCCCGGCGGCAGCTGGCTTCTTGATCCGATACCGGTAACTGCACGGCTCGGCTACGGTCTGTTCCGCGAATCCTCTATTACCGCCGCTGAAACGATGAGCTTCAGTATCCCCGTCTCAGAAGGCCTGTGGTTGTCGGATAACCCCCTCTACCCACCGGTTGAAGCCAAGGTGCCGGCAGGGGAGGATTCGCCGCTGCTTGATCTGATTATTCCAATCAATCGTAGAATGGTTTTCAGTAATGAGGATTCAGCTGAAATTATTGAGGTGTTTTTTGATGATAAACGATGGTGCTGGACTAATCTGCTTACGGGAGCATCAGAATCCGGGAAGAGGTGATTGCCTTCGCACCCGCATCAGTCATCAGATAATCGTTTTCAAGGCGTACTCCGCCTGCTTCGACATCATAGAGTCCCGGTTCAATGGTAAAATACATCCCCGGCAGCAGCGGCTTATCAAAAAGCTCGTGATCCTTCAGACCCGGTGCCTCATGTACATCCAGACCTATACCGTGACCGAGGCCGTGGGGCATGGTCCATCCCGCTGCCTCAAAATGCTTATCTACAGCCCGTGCGATCTCGGCCCCGCTGACTCCGTATTTTAAAGCTGCTTTGGCGCCTACTGCATGGGCCTGTGCCACAAGCTCAACCATCTGCTGCTGTTTTTCTGAAAGCTGCCCGCGGCAGACAGACATTGTGATGTCGGTAGCGTAGCCCTCAAGCTTCAGTCCGCAGTCTATGATGGACAGTCCGCCGCTGCCGTCTGCTGCATGGCATCCTATTGGTCCGGCGCCGTAGAAGGGGATACAGTGTATTCCCCATGAGCGGGACGGACCCGCAGCCAGGGTTTCAAAGCTTGAGCCTTCCGCACCCAGGCGCCTCGATTCAGTTTCAACCATCATTGCAGCATCTATCTCGGTTTTAATCGTGCCGTCTCGAAATCCCGCCTCAAGCGCATCAATGAGCTTATTCGTCATCGCCCCCGCGCGGCTGTATATCTCTATTTCGGTCTCATCTTTTACCGCCCGCATATCAAGCAGTTTTGTCGACATCCCTTCAGGACGGCAGACAAGTTCAAAGCCCTTCATCTCAGCGGCAAGCTCGTTGTAGAGTACGTGGGGGGTGCTCGAGGCAAGCTCGATACGCCCGCCCCTGAGCTTTTCGGCGCAAACCCCTTTTACTGCTTCCACCATGTTACGGTTGAATTCGCCGTAGGCGATAATCCGGTCGGCGGCTGCGGTTTTTTCAGCAAGGATAATATCCCAGGGGATCAGTACAGATGTTGAATCGGCGAATATAATAAGAACAGCATCGGAATCCATACCGGTAAGATAACGGAGGTTCTGGCTCCGTCTGTTTTCGGCATCCTCGATTACCACTGCATCTATATTTTCAGCCTGCATCCAGCTGCAGAGGGTGTTGATTCGGTTCTTATATACGTTCATTTGTTCTCCTGAAGTATTGAAGGTGTTCGATATTATATCATAATAGAAAAATTATAACGGTTAAAAGTATACGGCAATTTCAGAAATACATAAAATTTCACCTGCAGGTGATATTTGTGATATATACCCTGTGGGGTCTATTGATAATCTTCTGCCCGACAGCGTTATCATACGAAACCGTATACAGAGAAGGTTCGGGGTACCAAGCCAACAGGCCTTTGATTTATTATCCGAGATAGGCCGGGACTGTATAGGAGCAGTACAGCTGCTGCCTGAAGGGCAGGTTCCAAGCGCTGTGCGAACAATCAGCTGCAAACCTTTAAGTGAGCAGGAAGTCGAGGGTGTTCTGCAAAGAACGACGGCAATCGATCTCTTCAGAACCGGAGAAAGGGATGATTTTCGGATATCCCTTGCCGGAGCGCAGGAGAAAAATGCGTTGATGCTTCATAACAATATCTGGTCTAAACCAATCGGCACAACGCCTTCCACTCATATATTCAAGCTGCCGATAGGCGATGTCGGGTTTGCAGATATGTCTACATCTGTTGAAAACGAATGGCTTTGCATGCAGATTCTTAGCCGCTACGGAATCGAAACTGCTGACTGTCGATTAGAACAATTCGGGGAAATCAAGACGCTGGTTGTGAAAAGGTTCGATAGACGGTTGTCAGGCAATGGTGAATGGATCATGCGCCTGCCGCAGGAAGATCTTTGTCAGGCTGCGGGGCTGCCGTCAGCAGCTGCCGTCGGAATAAATAATGAAAGAGTTGTTCAGATTATTCAGGAGATAATTGATTCAACCCCTGCTGTTATCGAAGAGGTGAAATCATCGATTCCGCTGGGATTTCCGGAGTTTGTTGCAGACTCTATTCTAGGCGGGTTGAAAACAGCAGTGGAGAGGTTGAGTACTTAAAAAGAGTTGGGGCCACGAATTCATAACGGGCAAAGGTATGCGGCAATTTAAGAAATTGATTTGAAAGTTAGTTTGCAACTATCTTGATTTTATAAATATCTGCATACCGCAGTCATATTTCCATTTGTGTGCCGCTTCTTCGTTCAGCAATCAGAAATATCAATTTCTGATTGGTTACCTTAGATTTAAGTGGAGTTTTTTAGCGCCTTTGGCGTTAAAAAATCTCCGGATTAAATAATCGCGATAACCGATCGCGATTATTTAACAACTATATTAACCAGCTTATCCGGCACGGCGATAACCTTAATTATGTTCTTGCCGCTGGTATGAGCCTTTACCTTCTCACTTGCAAGGGCGAGCTTTTCCATCTCGGCCTTGTCTGTTCCGCGGGCGAGCTCTATCTTGTCGCGCAGTTTTCCGTTCACCTGAATGACAACGGTCACGAGGTTTTCAATCGTCATTGCCTCATCATATACCGGCCAGTCCCGCTTTGTTACAGACGGCTCATTGCCTAGTTTCTCCCAGAGCTCTTCGGCAATGTGTGGTGCATAGGGTGCAAGCAGCAGCAGGAATCTTTCCCATACCGACTTGTACAGCTTCTCTGATTTAAACTGCTCGTTGATGAAAATCATCATCTGACTTATCGCAGTGTTGAACTCAAGCTCAGCTGTATCGTGAGTAACTTTTTTGATCGTTTTATGCAGAACCTTCTCAAGTGATTCGGGAGCGGTCTCACTCGTAATGGGTTTCTCAGCTGCACGCCATACCCGGTCGAGGAAACGGTGAACACCTGTGAGCCCCTTAGTCTGCCAGGGTTTAGAGACCCGCAGCGGACCCATGAACATCTCATACAGCCGCATTGAATCAGCGCCGAACTCTGCTATTATGTCATCGGGATTGATTACATTCTTAAGGCTCTTGGACATTTTTGCGATTGTCTGTATAACCGATTCGCCGGTTGCAATTTCAATAAACTCTGTCTCGGACTTCTCTTCAACTTCATCAACCGGAACAAGCGACTTGTTCGGCCGCTGATAGGCAAATGAGGTAATCAGACCCTGGTTGATGAGGCGTTCGAATGGTTCAGAGGTTTTCACAACACCGAGGTCGAAAAGCACCTTATGCCAGAAACGGGCATAGAGCAGGTGGAGTACAGCGTGCTCAGAACCCCCGACATAGAGATCAACAGGCATCCAGTAGTCCTGCACAGCCTCGTTTACAAACTCACCCTCGTTCATAGGGTCGAGGTAGCGAAGGTAGTACCAGCATGAGCCGGCCCACTGAGGCATGGTGTTTGTCTCGCGCTTTGCAGCCTTGCCGCAGACAGGACAGCTTGTATTAACCCATTCTTCAATGCGTGCAAGTGGAGATTCACCGGTTCCTGAGGGCTCATAACTTTCTACCTCGGGCAGAGTCAGCGGAAGCTGGTCTTCTGGTACGGGAACTATCCCGCAGTCGGGACAGTGCACCAGGGGTATCGGTTCGCCCCAGTATCGCTGGCGGCTGAATATCCAGTCGCGGAGTTTATAGTTTACGGCGGCTTCTCCTAGCTCTTGGCCTTCAAGCCATGCCGTTATCTTGTCAATTGCTTCCTGCTTGCCCAGACCGTCAAGCGGTCCTGAGTTTACATGCAGGCCGTCGCCGGTGAAGGCGGCTTCATCAATATTGCCGCCCTGAAGCACCTCTATGATCGGCAGATTAAATACCTTCGCAAACTCCCAGTCACGCTCATCATGCCCGGGGACCGCCATTATAGCGCCGGTTCCGTAGCTGATCAGAACATAGTCGGCAATCCAGATTGGAATCTTTTGCTCATTTACAGGATTAATAGCATATGAACCTGAGAAAACACCGGTCTTCTCCTTGGCCAGATCAGTCCTCTCAAGATCCGACTTCAAAGACGCCGCCCGCAGATAATCCTCAACAGCAGATTTATGCTCATCGGTTGTCAACGCATCAACTAGAGGATGCTCCGGGCTCAGAACCATGTAGGTCGCGCCGAAAAGGGTATCAGGACGGGTGGTGTAGACGGTCAGCTCTTTATCAAGATGCTCAATCTTGAACTTCACATCGGCACCCGTAGATCTGCCTATCCAGTTTCGCTGCATTGCCTTGATAGATTCCGGCCAGTCCAGCTCATCAAGACCTTCAAGCAGCTTGTCGGCATACTCGGTAATCTTCAGAATCCACTGTCTGATATTCTTTTTCTCAACCTGAGCGCCACAGCGGTCGCATGTACCGTCGTTGACCTCTTCGTTTGCAAGGCCCGTCAAGCAGGATGGACACCAGTTAATCGGAGCTGATGACTCATAGGCCAGACCTTTTTTGTACAGCTGCAGAAAAATCCACTGTGTCCAGCGATAGTATTCAGGCGTATGAGTCTTAATCTCGCGGCTCCAGTCGTAGCTGAAACCAAGACTCTTAATCTGTTTGGTGAAATGCTCGATATTTTTTTCGGTAGTCGCCTTCGGGTGAGTACCTGTTTTAATTGCATAGTTTTCGGCCGGCAGTCCGAAAGAATCAAAGCCCATAGGATGCAGCACATTGTAGCCGTTCATCCGCAGATATCGGCAGTAGATATCCGTTGCCGTATAGCCCTCAGGATGCCCTACATGAAGTCCCGCGCCTGAAGGGTAGGGGAACATATCCAGAACGTACATCCGCTTTTCAGGCGGGAAAGAAGGGTCTTCTTCAACCCTGAAAGAATTATTGTCTTCCCAGTATTTTTGCCATTTTGGCTCTATTTCAGTAAAAGGGTATTTGCTCATTGCCGTATATTACAGGAGAGATAAAGTCTTGTAAACACGGGAGATAAGGCGGCTGCCTCTTCTGTCTTTACCTGTCAGCCATATTAAGTTCGACTTCCCGGAACGCAGCAGGTTGAAGTTTTTTCTTAGATGAGTTTTTCCAACAGACTTATATTCCCCGGCGACGGAACAATCTCACCTTTGTATATAAGATTTGTCAATTTAACTAGTTTCTGATTTACAGGGGTTTCGATCCCGATTTCCCTGCCTTTTTTTACAACCAGTCCGTTCAGATAATCAATCTCACTTCGTCGGCCTTTCAAGTGATCCTGGAGCATCGAATTTATCGATTTGGGGCCGATGTGTGCGGCCAGTGTATTCAGATTTTTCTTCAGCTTTTGATCAGTTGAGCCGGTAAATTCTTCTGCGCTCAGACCATAAATTGCTTCAATCTGATACCCCTGTGCTATTCCGACAGATGCCGCTTCCCGACCTGCTTTAATACAGACATCATTTACAATCGGCTTATTTACTGCTTCATAATCCGGAAGTCCCAGCAGAGCACTCACCGCCTGCATCATTGAATTAGCAATAAGCTTTGTCCACTTTGCGCCCCAAATATTTGCTGTGAAATCAACCTTTCCGACATTCTCCATTATACTTCCCAGCTTTTTTATCCTCGGAGTCTGTTTACCGTGAAGTTCTCCCAGCCCGAACCATGTACCGGAGTTATTGGTATTTCTTTTTACCTCACCCGGTACAAACATTTCAGCTGAAAGTTCGATAACAGCACCCATGTTTTTCTGATATCCGATAACCGGTATCAGCCATTCGTTATTCATGCTGTTCTGAAATGAGACAATATATCCCTTGGGTTTTAAATGCGGATTAATAAACTCAGCCAGCCAGCGTGAATCATAGGATTTTGAGCAAAGCATTACTATGTCATATTTATGGTTTAGTCCTGAAACTTCACAAAGATGAGCGGCCTTAACAGGTACAGATTTCTCCGTACCTGCAGACAAGATCTTGATGCCGTTTTTCTTCATTGCGTCGACATGTTCCGGCCACTGATCAATTAACTGAACATCATAGCCGGATGCAGTTAGGTCTGCCCCGATACAGCTGCCAATTGCGCCGGTTCCGAGCACCGCTATTTTCATTATTTTATTTCACCTGCTGTGTCGTTAAAGGCATTAACACCCTTTGCTTTTAATTTTTGCTCAGGCCCTGGAGGTGCGTAGATTACAACGTATGTAAGATCTTCGCCCTCATCTACTTCCATTTTATGCAGAGTTTCCGGAGGAGTGAATACAGCCATATTCGGTCCGATTTTAAAAGTTTGGTCTCCAATAAACATCGTGGCTGTTCCTGAGAGAATATACCAGCAGTGTTCTCCTTCATGCGTATGAGCTGAGCCTACAGCCCCTGCTTTAGCAGTATTGACCAGCAGAGACATTTTATCAGC
>DMKD01000015.1:6741-10826 GCA_003454605.1 Spirochaeta sp.
ATAGATTCTCCTTTCAATTAATTTATGCAGAAATAGTTTTCCGCGGCTTGTATTCCAGCTTTATATTAATTAATGTTGTGGCTCCAAGCAGCACCAATCCGCCGATATCCGCAGCTATGAATGGCATGAATAATAAACCTGCCGATACACCCAGCAATATCCGTACAATTACGCTGGCATGTTTAATCCAGAATCCCTGCATCATTCCCGCAAAACCGATCATTCCAATCACGCTGCTGATGATTGTGGCAACAATAGCAGGTATTGTACCCGTCAGCAGCAGAGGGGTGTAGACAAACAGAAAAGGCATTAAAAATAGTGGTGATGCAAGTTTAACGGCAGAAGTACCCGCCTTTGCCGGACTGCATTCAGCTATGGATGATGCGGCGAAGGCCACCAGAGCAACAGGGGGAGTAACGCCGCCGGTCTGACAAAACCAGAAAACAACAAGGTGAGCAGTAAGCAGTGGGACACCCAGCTGAACCAGCGCTGGCGCGGCCAGAATTGACAGAAGAATGTAAGAAGATGTTATTGTCACACCCATTCCAAGAATATATCCAGCTATAGCAATAAATAGTATTGTGATAGGTAGAACTCCGCCTGATAATTCAATAATAAAAGATGAGAATCTTAGGCCAAGACCTGTTAAGGTTATAATACCCATTATGATACCTATGACTCCCGCGGTAGAACCGACCATCAGTGAAGTTTTAGCCGCATGAATCATTGTTTCCACAAATCTTTTCGGGTTTATTCTGTAATTCTTGTTAAAAAAACTTAGAACAATCGAAAGAATTATAGCTATAACGGCTGAATACTGCACTGAGAAACCAATCACCAGAAGAACTATGATTATTACGATTGGTGCAAGAAGATATCCCTCTTTCAGAATAACTCTGGCGAACCTCGGAACCTGATCTTTCGGTAAGCCCTGCAGATTATCTTTTCCGGAAAGAAAATGAACCATGAAGCCGACACCTATGAAGTATAAAACCGCGGGAATGAAAGCGACTTTAATAATCTCAATGTAAGGGGTCTCTGTAAAAGAGGCTATCAGAAATGCCGCGGCTCCCATAATCGGGGGCATGAACTGTCCACCGGTGGATGCAGCGGCTTCAATCCCCGCTGCGTCATGTGATTTGTAGCCAAGTCGTTTCATCATAGGGATAGTATAGGCACCTGTCATCACGGCATTTGCCGCTGATGACCCTGTTACAGAGCCTATAAGACCGCTGGATACAACGGCTATTTTTGCTGCACCGCCTCTATGTGTTCCTGCTATGGCTTTTGCAATATTTTCAATTGCATCACCGGCTCCGGAGGCTTGAAGAAAAGCAGCAAAAACAATGAAAGGAAAGATATATGTTGCATAGGTATTTGTTACTATTCCAAATATACCACCCATGGTTACCGCGGTGTTCTCTACTATCATTTTCGTCGAAAATCCGTAGTGTCCAAGGATGCCGGGAAGATACGGGCCTGCATATGCATAGGCTATAAAGACTATAGCCAGTATAGGCAGGGTTTTTCCTACAACACGCCTTCCCATCTCAAGAGAGAGCAGTATCAGAACTATACCGAGTGCAATGTCTCTTTTTGATGGCATTCCGGTTCGGTGCTGCACATACTCACCAAAATCAAGAATCCATAAACCGATGGCGCCCAGGGCTATGATCATTATAATCCAGTCGTAAACCGGAATTTTGCTGCTTTCAGTTTTTATAAACGGGAATAGTAAAAAGCAGAGCAGCATTGTAAGGAGGAAATAAATACCTCTGTGCTGCTGCATGTTGATTATACCAAAGGCGCAGGTGTATAGATAATACGCAGATAATCCAAACGCTATAACCTTGAATAATATTAACGAAATTCCGGTAAGAGTCCGTTGGGTAATTTTCTTATCTTTGTTAGACATTTCTTCTCCTTAATCTGCTCGAAAATAAAAATATCCTTCCCTGTATAACAACCTGGAAGGATATTAAAAAGAAATAAGAAGCTTCTACTTCATCTCTGGTGGAATAAGGTAGTCGGGAATTGTAATACCGTTGTCCTGCCAGAATTTAACAGCACCTGCATGATATGGAATCTTTAATGATTCCAAAGCAATTTCACCGTCATTCATCTGAGTAAGGTGCTTGTATATCTGAGCAATGCTTTCCTTGTTTTCATCTTTAAACGCGATGGATAACATCTCATAAACTGCGTCTGCTTCAACATCTTTCTGGGCTGCCCAGAAAACCTGAAATGCTACTACCGGTTCCGGTTCGGTTACCGCTTTGTATGTGCCGGGCTTAATAAAACCTTTGTAATAAATCGGATACTGTTCTATCACCTTACTGAATTCTTGATCATTTAAGGTTAGAACCTTTATTTTCTTAGTTGCCTCAATTGTAATAACTACCGGTTCGGGAGCGCTGCTGACTGCTATTGCATCAAGCTGTCCGTCTGCCAGAGCTTTACCGCTTGCATCCCAGGAAAGATACTGTCCGTTCACTTTATCAAGTAAGCCTAATGCTTTTAAAGTATTTTCAGCATTTACAGCCCCGCCGCTTCCTGCAGCACCGAAATTTACTTTTTTGCCGGCAAGATCACTAAAACTGTCTATTCCGCTGTCTTCAAGAACGATCCAGTGATGCAGGTTCTCGTAAACTCCGGATATCATTCTGAAATCCTGAAATTCACCCTCTTCATCAAAACTTCCTGTTCCGTTCCAGTTTTCATATGCAGTCAATGCGTGCGTGAACCATAGATCAATATCTCCGGCTCTGGCGCTTCTGTTGTTACCTAATGATCCGCCGCCGCCTATAGCTGTTATATTCAGGGTGTCTGACTGGGCGCTAAGATATGATGAAAGCCCGCCGACCATGACGAACCATGATCCGCCCGGCTTACCGCCTCCGAACCTATAAAACTTTCTTCCCGAACTGTCGGTTTCAGCATTTCCGCCTGCAAAAGCGAAAGAGGTAACCAGAACTAGTACTAGAGCTAATAAGATCCCTTTTCTCCAATTTTTCATATACGCACTCCTAAAGTTAGATTGTAATACAATAATACAGTACCACCAAAATGTTGATCTGTCAAATAAAACCCCATATTCTGCAGCGATTCAAATTATTGAGCCTATGATAGTAAGAACAAGATAACATGAGATTAGGCTAGTTTAACTCAGGAATTTCATCAGAACATAATTTCGGGCATGGAGGTAAACATCTCACTGAAACTTTGGCAGCACTGAATATCTTCGCCTTTTTGTCTCACGTCCTCTTGGAACTATCCGGACTCCTGTCTTTATCGTGGTTTTGCCATAATTCGAATCGTTGTAAATTATAAAATTTCCTTGAAAATCACAAGAGATACTGTACAATTATATATTGTTCTTTTCTATTTGAATTAAGGGGCGCTTTTTGGCTATATTATATATTCTGTATCAGGCTGTGACCTTCATCTGTTTCGCATTCTATGCTGTTATTGGGGGTATAGCCTTATCAATGAATCCCAAGGCCCAGGAAAACCGAATTTTCAGCATGGTAGGTTTCAGCCTTGTATTCTGGGTTGGAGCGATCCTTATGTCGACAGTTTCGCATGACCTAAAAACAGCGCTTTTCTGGCGGCGAATATCTGCTATAGGATGGGGGACATTATACAGCTTTTTACTGCACTTCTTTCTTGTTTTATGCGGTGAAAAACGGCTGCTAAAAAAGATCTGGCTGTATTTTATTATCTACCTTCCGGCCGTAATCAATATTATAGTTTTCTGTATCCTTGGTGATATTGCGGAAAATCAGTTTCATCTGTACATGACAGAATTTGGCTGGACAAATATCCCTGAAAAAAGCCTATGGGATACCTTTTTCAATATTTATTATTTATCATTTTCTTCAGCCGTCATTATCGTTCTATTGCGTTGGGGATTCAGGAAAAAGGGGTTCAGGAGAAAGCATGCGCTAGGTATTCTAATATCATATTTAACAGCGATTATACTTGGTTCTGTAAGTGAGATTTTTTTGAGCAGATTCATCTATATGAGGATCCCCTCCCTGGCACAGTTCTTTATAGCTATTCCAATGATTTCAATATTTTACGAA
>DMKD01000395.1 GCA_003454605.1 Spirochaeta sp.
GAATTACGAGTCCGCATATTTTACCGAAGCCCCTGAGTTTTATCTGTCTAAGGTTGAGCTTGTCGGCGGCACGTACGAGCTGCCTCTCGATAACTATGGACCGAAGCTGCCGTCCATATTCATCTGTGTCGAGGGAGAGATCGGCATAAACGACAGAGGACAGAACGGCAGTGAAAACATTTCGATACAGAGGGGTGAAACGGCCTTTGCGTCGTTTGGAAGCAGGCTGAGCCTCAGCGGCAGAGGAGTGCTGTACCGGGCATCGGTACCGGAAAAGGTGTGATATAAATTATATGACTATCTGGGTTGATGCTGACTCCTGTCCGCAGGCGGTACGTGAAATAATCGCACGAGCAGCGGTTAAACGGCGAATAAAAACGGTCTTTGCTGCAAATACAATTATCCCCATCCCTGATGAGGACATACTTGAAATGGCAGTTGTTGGGAAGGGTGAGGGGGTAGCCGATCAGTACATCATTGATCGGGCTGTTGAAGGTGATCTTGCAGTTACGCGAGATATCCCGCTTGCCGCGGAGCTGGTAGAAAATCGGATCGTCGTAATCAACGATCGCGGTAATCACTTCACGCCTGAAAACATCCGTGAGCGTCTCTCAATTCGTGACTTGATGAAGGACTTTCGTGAAATAGGTATAATGCCCGAGCGCGAGAGCAGCTTCGGCCGTCGTGAAACCCAGCTTTTTGCTGCAGCCTTTGACCGGGAACTGACAAAGCTGCTGAAATCCCGTTGAAAACGGATATCGGCACATTATACTGCTGTCACAACCTGCTCGAAAGATGTCTGCTGTGACAGCAGCTGATTATTAAAACTCGGCGTTATGAACGGTTCTTGGAAACGGGATGACGTCACGTATATTCTGCATTCCGGTCATATACTGAATCAGTCTTTCGAATCCCAATCCGAAGCCTGAATGCGGAACCGAGCCGTATCGGCGGAGGTCGAGATACCACCAGTAGTCTTCCTTCTCAAGATCCATGTCTTCAATGCGGGCTGTCAGTTTTTCGAGGCTGTCCTCTCGCTGGCTTCCGCCGATGATTTCACCCAGACGGGGTACGAGTACATCCATCGCTCTGACAGTTTTACCATCCTCATTCATTTTCATATAAAAGGCTTTAATATCCTTGGGATAGTCGGTGACGATTACCGGCCCGTTGAAAACCTGTTCGGTCAGGTATTTTTCATGCTCAGACTGAAGATCAACTCCCCAGGATGGTTTGAACTCAAACTTGTCAGCATTCTTCTCAAGTTCCTTCATCGCCTCGGTGTAAGTAACGCGGTAGAATTTTGAGTTAACTACAGACTTGAGAGAATCGACAATTCCTTTTTCGATAAACTTGTTGAAAAGTTCCATGTCCTCGGCACAGTTGTCTAGTACATATTTGATAACATATTTGATGAATTCTTCTGCCGCATCCATATTACCCTCGAGGGTGCAGAATGCCATTTCGGGTTCAATCATCCAGAACTCGGCAAGGTGACGGGCTGTATTGGAATTTTCTGCCCTGAAGGTCGGTCCGAAGGTGTAGACATTCGAATGTGAAAGCGCGTATATCTCAGCCTCAAGCTGGCCGCTTACAGTAAGGGAAGAGCTTTTACCAAAAAAATCTTTGCTGTAATCTACCTTGCCGTCTACTTTGGGAACCTCGTTCATATCCATTGTTGTAACCTGAAACATTTCACCGGCACCCTCACAGTCACTTGCGGAGATGATCGGTGTATGAACGTAATAATAACCACGTTCCTGGAAGAAGCGGTGTACGGCAAAACTGGCTGCGCTTCGTACGCGGGTAACAGCTCCGAGAGCATTCGTGCGCGGGCGCAGATGGGCAATTTCGCGCAGGAATTCAAAGCTGTGGCGTTTTTTCTGCAGCGGATAGGTTTCAGCCGGAGCTTCACCAAGGATTTTGATTTCAGATGCCTGAAGCTCAACCGCCTGGTTCTGACCGGGCGATTCTACGAGCATGCCGTCTACTTCAAGTCCAGCACCTGTCGTGAGTTTTGCAAGAATACTTTCGGGATTATATTTTTCTTTATCAACGATAACCTGAAGGTTTTTCAGGCATGACCCGTCGGATAATTCAAAGAAGCATACGTTTTTTGAATCACGTTTAGTTCTCACCCATCCATATACTGTTCTTGGTTCAGTATCAGGCTTCATTAACAGTATTTCTTTTATTAATGGTCTCATGTTATACTCCTGCATAATGTAGTAACACAGTTAAAGCAGTAAGTCAAACTTAAGATTCAGGCGGGAGGAATAACAAAATTACCTCCATTTAATTTTGTTATTTTGAAATTTGAAAAGCGAAACTGCCTTGCAGTTTTCGCTTCTAAACTTCATCTCAATAGCCTGCATACCTAGGGTGCTACTTCGTAGTCCATGCAGGTGTTTTTATAGGAGAACAGTTTTGAGTATTCAAATTATCGGTACAAAAAAATGCAGAGAAACGCAAAAAACCGAGCGATATTTCAAGGAAAGAGGCATCGATTATTATTTTGTCGACCTCAATCAGAGAGCTTTAAGCAGCGGAGAGCTAAGCAGTATAGTGAGAGCAATCGGTGCGGATGAATTGATAAATGCGGAGTCTAAAATCTATAAGAAAAAAGGCATGGCATATATGGAATTTGATCCCGTGGAGGAGATTGAAGAGCATCCGGACCTGATGAAAACACCGGTTGTGCGTGACGGACACAGGGCAGTGCTTGGATTTGATCCTGATGCATGGAAAGAAATTTTGGGACTTTAAGATAATTATGAATAATGACAATGTAAAGTACGCGGTTCTCGGAAGCGGTTCATCCGCAAATTCCTATATTTTTGAATACAACGATTTCGCTATAATTATTGATAACGGTTTTTCAGCAAAACAGGCCGTTGAGCGGGCAGTAAAGCTCGGTTTTAATACAGAGAATGTGAAGTACCTCCTTCTTACCCATTCTCACGAGGATCACTTTCGGGGAATTGAGGTTCTGTCGAGGAAGCTCCGCGTTCCGGTTATCGTGCATGAAGATTTAAATGTCAACCGAAAACTGAAAACTCATTTCTATAAACGAAGGGATATACAGCCGGGTCTCTTCTATACTGAGGGAGATTTCCGGTTCAGGGCATTTCAGACATCGCACGATGCTGATTACTCAATTTCCTATCACTTTGAGCTGGGCGGCCTTGTTTTTACGATAATATCTGATACTGGGGCAGTAAGTGAGGAGATGCTTGAGCTTGCCTCGAAATCTGACATCCTTTTTCTCGAAGCCAATTACAATGAGAAGATGCTTCATGAGGGGCCTTATCCCTTGTTTCTGAAGCAGAGAATAGCCTCGAATCAGGGACATCTTTCCAATACTGAGGCGGTGCACTTCCTCAATGAAGCGGGAATGAGAGAAGGCTCGAAGCTGACTAAGGTTTATTTCTGCCACCTGTCATCGACGAATAATACACCTGCTATTCTAACTGCAGATATAGAAGAACATCTGCAGTGGCCGGGCGAATGGGTAATTTGCCGCAAGGGTGAACCCGTTGCTTGCAATTAAGCTATATAACCGATAAGCTTGAAACACTATGCAAAAGACTAATAACCTGAGAATCCTGACAGTTGAACGGGCAATCTCACCGGATGAGCTTAGGGCTGAATTTCCTATGACTGATAAGAGCAGTGAGACTGTTTTTAAGAGCCGTGAAATAGTGAAGAATATAGTTGAAGGACGAGATAAGCGCTTCCTTGCAATTACGGGCCCGTGTTCAATACACGATGAAAATGCAGCACTTGAATACGCTGAAAAACTTAATAAACTGCGTCTGAAATATGAGGACAGTCTCTATATTGTAATGCGGGTTTATTTCGAAAAACCGCGTACAACGGTCGGTTGGCGCGGAATGATAATTGATCCTGAACTAGACGGTTCATACAATATTAATATGGGCCTTAAAAAAGCACGAAACCTTCTTCAGAAGATTACCAATATGGGGCTGCCTACGGCAACCGAGGTTCTTGATCCGATTATCCCGCAATACACGGCTGAGCTGCTCAGCTGGGCCGCGGTAGGCGCCAGGACAACCGAGAGTCAGACACATAGAAATATGGTAAGCGGCCTGTCCATGCCGGTGGGATTCAAAAACGGAACCGACGGAAGCATTGAAAAGGCAATAAATGCAATTGAATCAGCCCGAAGTCCGCACAGTTTTCTTGGAATAGATGACGACGGGCGTACTTGTATACTCAGTACAGCAGGAAATGAAGCAACACATCTGATTCTGCGCGGTGGAGTCGTCGGACCGAACTATTATGAAGAAACAGTTGAAGAAGCCGAAGATCTTTTTAAGGATAACAATATGGAGGCTTCCATGATTGTTGACTGCAGCCATGCGAACTCCGGGAAAAAGCATCAGAAGCAGTTCAGGGTTCTTCGTTCGGTTCTTGAGCAGCGCAGACGGCATGATTCTATAAAGGGTGTAATGATAGAAAGCAATCTTTTCGAAGGTAATCAGAAGATTGCTGTTGATATAAGTAAACTCGCCTACGGAGTCTCGATCACCGATGAATGTGTCGGTTGGGATGAAACCGAGCGGATGATGGATTACGCCTGGAGGGAACTAAATTGAACATCCATGTCCAATTTAGTTCCCTCCATGGCGGGCAACTAAAAGGAGCCGATATGAAAAAAGTACTTTTATTTTTAGCAAACGGATTTGAAGAGGTTGAAGCTGTCACTCCGATAGATTTTCTCAGACGGGCTGGAGTACAGGTTACGACTGTCGGAATCGGGGGGAATCGTATTGAAGGTGCTCACGGAATAGTAATTGAAGCGGATACAAGTCTCGCCGATTTTTATACTTCAACCGGACCTGAAGATGGTGATGATTACGACGGTATAATTTGTCCCGGCGGAATGCCGGGAGCAGCTAATATCGCGGCAGAGGACAGGATTCTGTCAATGATCGAGGATTACAACCGGCAGGGTAAAATCGTTGCCGCCATCTGTGCCTCACCCGGGGTTATCCTCGCCGGGACGACCGTACTCGACGGCCGGAAGGCCACATGCTATCCCGGCTTTGAGAAGCATTTCGGTGCTTCAACCGAATTCAGTACCGAACGGGTAGTCGTTGACCACAATATAATCACCAGCCGGGGCCCCGGAACGAGTGCCGAGTTTTCAATTGAGCTTATAAGGGCTTTCACCGATGATAAAACTGCTGAAGCAGTAAAAAACGGTACAATACAGAATATTTAAAAAAAAGAGGTTTCATGTCAAAAAGGATAATAACAGCTGCAGTTGTCATCATTATTGGAGCACTGCTTATTTGTGCAGCCGCAAACACACTTCCGGCGATGGAAAAATACCGGAGCGAAAGGATCATCATACGGGCAGAATAATTTCTAAATAATCAGATTAATAAAAAAACCGGTCCGCTTTGTTTCAGACAGAACCGGTTTTTTATTTAGCTGGGTGATTATCAGCAGTTACAGTTGCCGCAGCAGCATCCGCCATCACTGTTCCTGTCACCCGGATTGCAGATGATCTTATCAAGACGATTCCATTTCTTCAGATCTTTTGGAAGACCCGCTTCTCTTTCCTTATTGATATAAGCAGGAGATTCGAAGTGGTATTTATATTTTGTGTGAACATCGTATGTGCCGTCAAGAAGTGCATATGTATCTTCAGTCATTACAAGCTCTTCATTCGTAGGTATAACGAATACCTTTACCTTGGAATCATCTGTGCTGATACAGGTTTCGGCATTACGGGTCATAGAAGCTTCATTTTTAGCATCATCAATCTTTATACCCATGTACTCAAGGCCTTCACATGCAAGCTTTCTTGTTATTGGTCCGCGCTCTCCAACACCGGCAGTGAATACGATCGCATCAGCTCCGCCGATTGCAGCAGAGTAGGCGCCGATGTATTTTTTAATTCTGTAGGATTCAATCATCTCACAGAGAATTGCTCTTTCATCTCCGCCTTCAGCTGCAATTTCAATATCGCGCCTGTCTACCCATTTTCCGGTAATACCTAGAACACCGCTTTCCTTGTTGAGAGCTTTCTCTACTACTTCTGCGCTCATACCGGTTTTATCCATGATATAAAAAGGAATAGCCGGGTCGATGTCGCCGGAACGTGTTCCCATTACAAGTCCTTCAAGCGGAGTGAGGCCCATTGATGTATCGAATGAACAGCCGTTTTTAACTGCGTTAATGCTTGCACCGTTTCCGATGTGAGCAATAACAAGATTAGTTTCAAACGGATCCTTACCCAGCAGTACTGAAGCTCTCTTAGCTGTATAGAGAAAAGAAGTTCCATGGAATCCGTATCTTCTTACTCCGTATCTAGTATACCATTCATGAGGAAGGGCATATACATAGGATGATTCGGGCATAGTCTGGTGCCATGCAGTATCCATGATTGCACAATGTTTTGCATCGGGAAGAACAGCCTCAGCTGCTTCAATTCCAATGAGGTTTGCAGGGATATGTAGAGGAGCAAGTTTTTCAAGCTCTCTGAAAGTCTCCATCGCCTCATCGGTGATGACAAGTGATTTAGCGAATTTTTCAGCACCGTGAACTACACGATGGCCTACAGCTGAGATTTCCTTGATGTCCTTGATAGCGCCATGTTCGGGGCTAAGGATAGAACTGATGAGAAGAGCCATTGCCTCTTTATGAGTGGGGCAGGAATTCTTAATCTTTACTTCATCATGGCCTTTTGCTTCGTGTTTGATAAAACTTCCGTCAAGACCGATTCTCTCTATGATACCTGTTGCAAGAGTCTCTTCTTTTGCCCAGTCATAGAGCTGATATTTAAGAGACGAACTTCCGCAGTTAAGGGTTAATATTACCAATTATTTCCTCCTGGTGTTGGTTAATGTCATTTAATAATAGACATCATACATATATAACTATAATTTTCAAGCAGGCTTAAAGAATTACGGTATAGAAAGATATGAAGTTTTTTTCTCTATCCGTTCTTTTTTCAGTGCTCATATTCACAGCTGCATCAGCTGATTCTTCATTTACATCCATTCTTGAAAAAGATGGAAGTTTTCTGAACAGGATTAGATGGGAGGGGCGTACTTTCACCTTCAGTCTCACCGGTTCAGCGGATGAGGGCGGTCTTTATGCTGAGCCGACACTGAAATCAAATGAATTCATATTCGGACGTCTCAATCTCAAATCCGTTCTTCGTGAGATCTACGGCAGCGGCGGCAGTGCGGCTGGAGCAGCTGTTTATTATGAACCAGGTTCACTGACTGCGACCGACTCATTCAGCGGATCTTCGCGCTTCGGCGCGGCTTTATTCCCTCCGGCATCAAACGATCTTTCGTCCTGGATATTCCGGGCAAACAACGGCCGTTTCTCAGGTGGAATTGTGATGCAGAAACTCAGTCCCCGCTCATTGCCGGACGGCATTCAGCTTGAAACTGATCTGCTCCTCTGCGCCGGAAACACCGTTGATAACCTGACTGATCAGTGGTTCGGTGAAAAACAGCTGATGCAGGTTCAACCGGTTCTCAATGCGGCAGTTGAAACGCGGCTGCATGCGGGAAACCCCGGAACTTCGGGCAGAAGCATGCTTAAGGCTTCCACCGAAGGCTTCAGTGCTTCGCTTTCCGCACTGGCAGCCTGCAGCCTGCCTTTTTACACCGAGGCCGGTATATCGCTCAGGCTGTTCGGCTTGATGGGCTGTGCCGATGTAAACATCTGCGGTAGCCTTCAGTTTGCTGATGAAAACTATCTGTCCGCAAACGGCAGCCTGCTGGACAATCATCTTTCTGCCGGGGTTTCAGTGTTCTGCCGCCCTGCAGCCGACATCTGCATCTGTGAGTTTACTGCAGATTTCAGTCGCGAACAAAAACGGGCAGATATAGTTCCGTCGCGATATATACCTCAGAGTGATAAAATGTCTGCTGAGCTTAAATTATTCGCAGGGATTACTGAATTGAAAGTGAATGGAGATTGTAACTGGAGCTATGATAGCCTTGGAGGCATTTCGCATTCATTTTCAGCAGGCGCGGCCTGTGAGCTTAGCGCAGGTCTGCTTTTATTCAGACTCGATTACGGCTGCTGTTATGAGGGGATTAACAGGTACTGGGAGCTTCCTTTACATAAATTGAGTACAGATGTCGTTATAAAAACAGATGGTATGAAATTAAGTCTGGGTGCAGGTATCATGGATGGGGCAGGATTTGAGGCTGGTATTGAATTCAGCCCGGGAGATGCTGATGTTTCTTTCGAGTTGGAGATTGATGAAGAGCGGGATATTTCTTTCAGCATAGGATTTGAGACCTGTTGGTGAATATGAACAATTAACCGCTTAGTGAAAAAAGGTGAAATCAATCGTTGCAATATTATCCTTTTGGGTTTAGAATCTCGTTATTCAAAACTACGAACCGGGAGCGAAGACATGGAAAAACTTCTTGTACTCAATTGCGGCAGCTCATCGCTGAAATATGAGGTTTATGCAATGCCCAGTAAAACGAGTCTGGGGAAGGGACTTGTTGAGAGAATCGGCTCATCAACAGGTGTTATAACGCAGAAATCGGATAAAGGTGTTTTTGAGGTTGAAAAGCCGCTTCCGGATCATGACAAAGCCATGGAGCTGGTCAAAGCAGCCCTGACTGATTCTGAGAAGGGCTTGATCGAAACTATTGATGAAATTACTGGTGTAGGACATCGTACGGTACACGGCGGTGAAGACTATGCCTCTTCAGTAATAATTGACGATGATGTAATCGCGGCAATTGAGAAGAATATCGATCTCGCTCCGCTTCACAACCCGCCTAATCTTACCGGTATCAGGGCTGCGATGGAAATGCTTCCAAAGGTGCCTCAGGTGGCGGTCTTCGATACTGCATTTCATCAGACACTCGCTCCGTCCTCGTATCTTTACGGACTGCCCAGGGAATTGTACACAAAGTATAGGATAAGGCGGTACGGTTTTCACGGTACAAGCCATCAATATGTCTCAAACGAAGCAGTCAAGCTTATGAAACGCTCGGTTGAGAATACAAATGTCATATCATGTCATCTTGGAAACGGTGCATCGATTACTGCAATCAGACAGGGCGAGTCGGTTGAGACCTCAATGGGATTCACTCCTCTTGAAGGG
>DMKD01000371.1:0-6996 GCA_003454605.1 Spirochaeta sp.
GGTGTGACCTTAAAATATTCATCGAGAGAATTCATAGAGATTCCAACATTCAAATGAATAGGAAACTCAAACGGATACTTTAAAAAATAATAAGACGTAACAAATGACAACGGAATCATGGTCAATGTACGATTTTCGGTTGTCGCGAACATGCCCGCTAATTCTCCACCGAGCATAAAGTTGTCAAGAACAAAGAAACCAAGTTTCAAGCTTCCTGCAACACCTGTCTTGGCGCTTGTAAGAGGGCCTATAACAGGTTCGTCTGCGGTGTGAAAGGGGGCCAGGTTGAATAACGGAATCATGGCCCCCGCATTTATAGAAAAGACCTGTTCACCGGTTGAATAAGCGACAACACCGGCGTAGTCATCTTCGATTGGATCATCTTCCTGTGAAAAAACAGGAATCGTAATCAAAACTAAAAGGCAAATAACAGCAATAATTTTTTTAGTCAATGTTCTACCTCAATATAATATCAAAAAAATAGTACCATCTAAGAACTCTTTTTTCAAGGATATGTTGAAATTCAGCCATTTTATATGATAAAAGTATATCAAGCAGGGGGAGTTCATGCAGTTAAACAGAGTTGAAAAAATTGATGACAGGGTTAAGATAAAAAATGTTCTTGCCAGCGTCGCTGACAAGACAAAGATAAATATTCTTGTAACTGAATTAATCAGCATAAATCCGGATATCATGTTTTATTCGACAGGCGGTACCTATGCCAGAATTAAAGAAATTCTAGGCGATAATTATTCTACAAACCTTACAAAGGTAGCAGATTATACCGGACAGCCCGAAATGCAGGGCGGCTTGGTTAAAACTCTGGATTTTAAAATATATCTCGGACTTTTGAGTGAAACCTATAACGAGGCGCATAGAGCCGACCTTAAAAGGATATCAGCGATTGAGTTCGACATGGTTGTCGTGAATCTTTATCCTTTTAAAGAGACAATAAGCAAGCAGGGAATCAATCTCGAAGACGCCCGCGCAAATATTGACATAGGGGGCCCCTGTATGCTCCGTGCATCTGCAAAAAATTTCCTCAGAATAGCTTCGGTATGTGATCCCGAAGATTATACATCGATCATAAAAGAGATGAAGGATAATCAGGGCGGTCTTGATTTAAAATACAGATACCGCCTCGCAGGAAAGACATTCAAACATACTGCTGAATATGATGCAGCTATTGCGGGCTATTTTGCATTATCTGATTTCGAAGGGGTTTATAATGTCTGATAAAAAACTATCATCAATGTACAGTAGAATAATCGAAGATTTATTTCCGGCTAAAATGGAACTGTCTTTCTATAATAATGAACAGGACAGACAAACTCTATTCTATGAGAAGGCATTGTGGACAATAGACGGTGAAAATAAAGGGCTGCGATACGGTGAAAATCCTGACCAGGAAGCTGCCTTGTATAAACTTGTTAACGGAAATCTGACCCTTGGCGAAGTTTCGACAATTCTACCGGGCCAGTATCTTGCATCCAACATTGAACTTGTACAGTCAGGGAAACATCCCGGCAAGACTAATATCACCGATATCGATAATTCACTCAATATTCTCAGATATTTCAGTAACGAGCCGGTAACGGTAATCGTTAAGCATAACAATCCCTGTGGTGTAGCGAAGGGCGCTACCCTGGCCGAATCATATACAAAAGCGCTTATGGCCGACAGGATTGCAGCCTTCGGCGGGGCAATTTCGGTTAATAAACCTCTTGATAGAACGACTGCTGAGCTCATAATAGAGAGTTATTCCGAGGTCGTTGCAGCCCCCGATTTTGAAGACGGTGCAATTGATATTCTGTCAAAGAAAAAAAATCTCCGGGTTATGAAAATTAAGAATATGAACAGGCTCAATGAGTTTATCGGGAATCAATTTGTTGATTTCAAATCCCTTATTGACGGAGGACTCATCGCTCAGTGGTCTTTTGTACCGAAGGCTTCAAAGGAAAACTTTCTTCCGGCTGTAACAGAGTATAAAGGCAAAGAATATGCTGTAAAACGTCAGCCCACCAAAACAGAGATGGACGACATGATATTCGGCTGGCTTATTGAAAGCGGAATTACTTCAAATTCTGTTATCTACGTAAAAAACGGTGTTACAGTAGGAATAGGCACCGGCGAGCAGGACAGGGTCGGTGTCGCAGAAATTGCTCGCGACAAGGCTTACCGGAAATACTCTGACAGGCTTTGCTGGGATGAGCATAAAACACCGCTCAGTATGATGAATGACACTGACATACTCGCAGATATAGACCGACGCTGCAGAGAAGCCTGCGGTGGAATTAAAAATTCTGTAATGGTATCAGATGCTTTCTTCCCCTTCAGGGACGGAATAGAGGTTGGTTTGAACGAAGGAGTATCTGCGGTAATACAGCCGGGCGGTTCAATGCGGGATTTTGAGAGTATCGAAGCCTGCAATGAAAAAAACGTATCCATGGTATTTACAGGCCAGAGGAGTTTTAAGCATTAAATGCAGAATAAAAAAAATCTAATCCTTATTGCTGCGGCAGCAGTACTCATTCTGCTGCTGTTATTTAATATTATTAATTTTGCTCAGCTTAACAGATTAAAGAGAATGCAGGCTGAAAGCACTGAACTGATACTGAGTGAATCAACTGCAAACCGCAGAACCAATGATTATCTGAATAATATCAGCGGGATGCTGGCGCACGATTTAAACAGAACCAGGGCATCACTGGGGCTGTCGGTTAGCGACTATCCCTTCAAGAGCATAACAGATGAAGGACCGGAAGATGAGGTTACAGCAGAACATAATGAGCTTATTGATGCTGTTACGGTACTGATGCAGGCTGAGTCGGATAACAAAAAATCAGCAATGCTCGGTAGATTCTTCAGAAATGATATGATTGTTAATTTTCTCAGCTCTTCTGGTTCAGTCTATGAAAAAATAGATAATCTCACATTTTACATCAAACACGGTGGTAATCTTTTTCTAACTGCCTCTGCGGTTAGTGAGACTGGTATCATACTGAAGGGGTTTTCAGGAGAAGAACTGAGTATTACTTCAGCTTCAAAAGAATCCGTTTTATTTATCAGTAAAAATCTGGAACTGCTGAACAGTATTCAAACAGAGAAAGAAAAGCTGCAGCGGGAGCTTCTCGCTATTGCAGATGATCCTGATATAAAGCAGGCGCTGACTTCTGATATGCGGTTGAGAATTGAAGATAAAGAAATAGTGATTTCTAATTTTCTAAATGCTAATACAATCACGGCATCGGTCAATTCAGCCGCGGCAGAATCAAAGCTTAAAATTTCCGGTATTGCTGAAAACTTTGAGGATATTGAATCTTTCAAAACCGGCCTTATATCTGAAATCAAAGGATTTGATATAAGAACGGACGATACAGTTATGCTCGATAACGCAAAAGCCGAACTTGAAAAGAAGCTGGAGGATGAAGACTTTCTGACTTACCTTAACAGTATGAATCTGAGTCTTTCGAATATACCTCGTGAAGATCTCGATTATTTTTACTACGATATCAACTATTCAGACGGAAAAAGGCTCGGCTCACTTTCTATACTCAAAAAAATTGGAGAAATATATCTTGTCGATGCGGACGAGGTTCCCGTTTCTTCTCTTAAAACCATGAGTATAAAAAAAAGTATAAGCAGCGAAAGTTCTGAAAAAATTGTAATACCTGAGAACATTCCCCAGATTGACAGTCTGTATTCGAGTCAGGACACAGTGACCTTTCTTCTTGTAGGCAACCATGAACGCAATACCGACACAATGATACTCGCACATGCCAACAAGGTGACAGGCAAAGCCTATATGATAGGAATACCACGAGACCTGTACTGGAAGGGGAGAAAGATAAACAGCATCTATCTTAACTACGGGGCTGAGCAGTTTAAGAATGAACTTTCAGACATTACAGGGCTAGATATTACTAATTATATCATCGTAGACATGTATGCTTTCATAGATATTGTCAACATCCTCGGCGGTATTGAGGTTAATCTGGAAGAAGACCTCGTTGATCCCAGCTATAGAATAAGAGAGAATGGTGAATGGTCAACCCTGAATTATTCAAAGGGAAGCTATAATCTTAACGGTATAGAGGCATTGAGGGTTGCCCGTTCTAGACACGGATCAAATGATTTTGATCGCTCCAAGCGGCAGCAGCAGATAATAGAAGCATTCCTTAACAAGATTCTTGAATTGAAGATTTCTGATATCGACAAGGTTTATGGGATGATGCAGGCGATATTCGAATACATTGATACCGATTTTTCATTAGTAGAAATGATGAGCCTGTTTAACAACTACAGCGATGTAGAGCTTGCAGGCAAGCATGTACTAAGTTTTGATAATATTCTCTATGATACCTACAGTAATATATATATGCTCGAAGAACAGAATATTGAATTTGATGCTGATTTTAATAAAGGAGCATGGATTCTCTTTCCGAGAGACAATGACTGGAACAACATTCGCTGGTATGTCCGTCAGATTATTAATGGAGAAATTTAATTGAATCACAATTTTTATATAGAAACATACGGTTGCCAGATGAATACTGCTGAGTCATCAGCAGTACGCGGAGATTTACTGTCAAAGGGCTGGTCGGAATCAGAGACGGCCGAAGATGCCGGATTGATAATCATTAACACTTGTTCGGTTAGGAAAACCGCTGAGGACCGTATATGGGGACGCCTCGGTTTTTATAAAAAACTTAAAAAAAATAATGATTTCAAACTCATAGTCATAGGATGTATGGCGGAGCGCTTGAAAGATGATATTAAATCAGCTTTTCCGGCAGTTGATGAGGTAGTCAGCAATTTTAAAAAGGTAGAAATTTCATCTCTTATTGACACAGACATCTCCTCCATTGCCGCCGGGAAAGATGGTATAGATGAAACATACACTTTTTTTGAGAATCACGGCAAACTGACTGAATCTCATTCGATGATTCCGATAATGAACGGTTGTGATAACTTCTGCAGCTACTGTATTGTACCCTATGTCAGAGGACATGAGATATCACGTGATAATATAGAAATTATGGGCGAGATCAACAGCTTGACTGAAAAAGGCGTATCAGAAATAACTCTCTTAGGTCAGAATGTGAATTCATACCTATTTGAAAAACATGATTTTTCTGATCTCCTGAAAGATATTTTAAACGAAACCGATATAAAATGGCTTAGATTCACAAGTTCGAATCCGCAGGATTTTACCGATAAGCTCATAAAGCTCATTGATGACAGCAAACGTATATGCAGTTTTATACATCTTCCGGTTCAGCATGGTTCAGATGCCGTACTTCAGAGAATGAACAGGAAATATACAGCAGATGAATATAAAAATCTTGTCCGTAAGCTGAAAAACCTTTCGCGCCCCATCTCCTTGTCCAGCGATTTGATGGTAGGTTTTCCGGGTGAGACGGATGCAGACTTCGAAGCATTGATTTCATTAATGAACAATGTTCGTTTTGAAGAGGCTTTTACCTATTATTATAATCCGCGCGAAGGAACAAAAGCCTATGATTACAAAGATGATGTCCCTCATGAGGTTAAACTTGAAAGACTAACAAGGGTAATTGAACTTCAGCGCAGGACCAGCTTTGAAGAAAAATCAAAACGAATCGGCAGCGTTGAAGAAGCCGTCATAGAAAACGTTTCAAAAAAAGACAGTAATGAAATTCTCGCCAGAACCGAAAAGAATAGTATGGTTGTATATCCCGGACAGATTACAAAAATGAATGAATATGTTAATATAAAGCTGAAAGATCTAAGAGGAAATACATTCATAGGGGAGGCAGTATGTTCAAATTAATATTCTTTCTTATAGGGCTTGCGGCTGCAATTACCTTTTCGGCATTTAACATAGGCAACACTGCCGATATTTCGTTCGGTTTTAAGGTTCTCGAAGACATTCCGATATTTCTAAGTATCGCCATTTCCTTCCTTGCAGGAGCGATTTTTACCCTGCCGTTCGCTTTCTATGTCAGTATCGGTAAACGTAGATCCAAAAAAAAGGATGATGCACCGGCTTTCGTCCCGGATCATAACCCGGATGTGTTCGTACCTGAAAATCGCGAATAATTAATGCATAATAAATCTTTTGTTTTAATTCTTATTCTAATTATCCCTTTCTCACTAGCTGCTCAAGACAGCGGGCAGCGACTCAGCCCCGAAGAATACGAAAGCAGCCTGCTTCTTGATGGCAGTAAAAATGATGAACAGCGCCGGCTTGATTATATAGAAGCCGCCGAGATAAAACAGCTGACAGGTGATTTAAAGGGGGCTGCAGTTCTTTTTAAAAAGGCATCTCTGACTGTTAAAGGAAAAAAAGATTTTATTTCCTTATACAGAGCTACCGTCCTGAATATTGAAATGGCTTTTTTCAGGGAGGCTGAAGCTGATTTGAGAGCGATTCTAACATTCTCGAATGATGCTGAGCTTAGAATTAAATCGACCATTCTGTCAGCCAGATTAAAAAAAAATGATGGAGCGGCCGATGAAGCCAGGGCAATCATGATTAGTATATTCAGCTCATCAGAGCCCATCCCAAACGAGGCATTTCATTTTGCATCAGAAATCTTTGACGATGCGGAGTTTAAGGAACTATGCTCGCATGCTTCAGCAAACGGATGGTCGGATCGATATTTAAAACTGAAACCATTGATTACTCCTGAAATTGTATTCGGTAAATACAACGGAGGTTTTATAATCGCTGAACCTGCTGACGCCCTCTCAGAAGAGAGTTCGAATAGTGAAGCTTTGGCTGCAAGCATTCAGCTCGGCTCCTTTTCGGTACGTGAGAATGCTGAAGATTTGCAGAAAACGGTGAATGAGTCAGGATGGGCTGCAGAGGTGAGAAACAAGACCGTTAACGACCGCGAATATTTCACAGTTGTTGTACCGATTTCTAAAGGGAAGGCAGTGCAACAGATAATAATTGAACTTAAAGAAAAGGGTTTTGAAGGTTATCCAGTTTACTGAATAGCCAGTTTACTG
>DMKD01000371.1:7021-15974 GCA_003454605.1 Spirochaeta sp.
AGTCTACTGGATCGCATCGGCAGGCATTTCCAGGGTTTCAATCTGCGTAAACCTGAAGAATTCAGTATCACTGACATGAAAACCGTGAATACTTAATGAGCCCGGGGTAAGAAAAAGGACCCTCTCAATAGAAGATTCCTTCTGTTCTTCCTTATAATCTATCGCAAATGATCTTTCCTCAGATACAATTCCCTTTGAATTGATCACCTTAAGGTTAAGGATATCAATATCAGCGGAGTATACTGCGAATCCGCCCTTGATATTCTCAATACTGTTTTTCAGGAAGAAATCAGAACCATAAAACTCAATGGTGTCTCCGGCATCGCTTAAATACTGACCAGAGAGTACAGGCAGGTCTGATTCATCAATAACCGAATCAAGACTTTTAACGGTGTCGGATTTCATATTATTATCCATTCTAGTATATCGGCCGGTCCAGATATCATTTTCGTCCTTTTTCCTGGTCTGGTTATCAATATCACGGACGGTTATCATAATCTCATCAAGCTCGAGAACCCTGATATACACCTCATTCTCAATGTAATTGATGATATCATTTCTGCATCTTGTATAAAGCAGGTTACTCATAACCTTATACGTGTTCACCCAGCTGTAATTTTCCTGAATATCATCTGCATAGAAAGTGGAGCTTTCATTATCAGGATCGAAGTATATTATCTGTCCGCCTTTATACCATGGACCTGATATGAACTCGTTAAATACTGATTCATCACCCTCAAGAACCTCAGATATTTTATTTTCTACTATTACCGTGCTTTCAAGCTTTTCTTCAGAAAATTGAATATATTTTTTTAATGGAAAATCCCAGTAGTAAATATGTTTTACAAAACTCAGCTCCTCTTCATCCGATGTTTCAGCTGTTACGGTGATCGTATAACTGACACCGTTTTTAAGTCCCTGAAAATAGCCTCTTGAACGTTCCTGCTGATTTATTTCAATTGTTCCTTTTGCCGCAGTGCTGAAAATAGTCTGGTATCCAAGGTGGTTATCAGCGGTGTTTTTCCACAGCACATCAAGGGTAGTCCGGCCCTGAGAATCACGTCCGGTACAGACTATCTCGTTATTGTGGTCGCCGATTAAATCATCGAGATAAACCATGAAGGACCTTATATTTACAGCCATAGTGTCGCTGTCCCAGGCTCTGATGTATCCCTTTGTCACATTACTGTAATCTGCAATAATGATATGAATCTTACCATCCGGATTAGATCGTTGCTTACTCACGAGAATCTGTTCCTCATGGGTATCAAGATCAAGATTTAGATTCAAGGTGCTGATAAGAACTTCTTCATCATCTATCTCAATTAAAGGTTTGTCAGAGCTGATGTTGAAAGATGCACCGTCGTAGATCTCGGCTGAATAGTCCGAATCACTTGTTGACGGCACTATTTCCGTAACTATATCAGGAGGTTTATAATTCTCTTTTTCCTTCAAACAGGAGTTAAAAGATATTGTAATTAAAATAATAAAAAAAAGGTATAAATGTTTTCTAATCATTTCCAGGCTGCGTAAAGTATTTGTTAAGCATATCTAACACTTTTACTTTGATTTCATCAAGAGGGTACTTGCTTTTAAATCCTGCAGCAGTCTTGTGTCCGCCGCCGTTATGGAGCTGAGCAATAAAAGCCACATCAATATTCCCCTTTGAACGCATAGAACATCGGAGAATTCCTTCGAGGTTCTCCTTGAAGAAAATAGATACCTTTATGTCTTCGCTTTTCAAAGGAATATTAATTAAAGAATCAGCCTCTTCATAAAGGGCTCCGCTCTCTAATATATCTTCCTTCAGCATAGTCTGAACTGCTACATGTTTACCATAGAAGAATTCGAGGGTTGAAAGCACCTTCGACTGAAGCATGAGTGATGAGATAGAATTGCTTTCATATAATTTTGCATAAATGAAATTAGGGTTAACTCCGTTTTTGACGCAGTCTTCTGCAATGGCGAATGTCCGTGCGGTTGTCTTCGGATAAATGAATGAACCGGTGTCATAGACAATACCAAGATATATGGCAACAAGCATCTCAAAGCTCATAGCTATCTTCATCTCGGTAAAAAGCTCATAAAGCATTTCACAGGTTGATGAGGCTTCGCTTTCAATATAATTCGCCGATGATACTGAATCACCGCCTTCATGATGATCAAAGATGAAGAAATCCCTTACCTTTGAAAGAATATTATCTTTAACAGTCCCTATATTGTTAATATCATTCGTATCAAGAATAATAAGAACCCAGTCATTCATATTTTCAGGCATATCCATATCTGGAGAATATAGTTCAATTGCATTGTCCTTATCAAGGAAATAATATTTCTCAGCCATGGGATCGGCATTTATTATGCGAACTTCCTTACCGATTGCTCTCAAAGCGAAGTAGGCGGCAATTTCGCTGCCGATAGCATCTCCGTCGGGTGTTTCATGTGCTGTGAGTATGATTTTATCATTTTCATTTATAAAATCAGCGATCGACTGAAATCTCATCTTTTTTCTTTTTGTTTCCTTCATCTTCATCTCTATGGAAAATTAGATTTCTTATAATAAAAAATGCAATCACCGCAGCAACAATTAGAATTACTATAACAACTATAAGCCAATTGACTTCATTATTCCCGCTGTTTTCAGATTTTTCTGAGACTTTTTTGTCATTTGATCCGTCTGCAGAATCTGCTGCAGAGATTAGGACAGAGTCAAAAACTGCAGGAAGAAATGGTGTATCCCCTGAAAATTTGAATATTATACTCCCGCTGGTTTCATTGTCGTCCAACTGAATCAGCTTATTATCTGCTAATTCTATTCCGGTGGCAATTTTTTCTCCAGGTTCAATTTCAATGGTTTCGGGAGAAGATAACAAGTCGTAATTTCCGCCGGGAAGCTGATACGTTATCTGTTCTATAATTATGGTACGCATGTCTGCATATCCTTCAGATTTGAGACTGAACTTCAATTCTCCTTCAATTATGGAAAAATCGGAAGCAAGGATTCTGCCGATAATCTCAGCGGCACTTTTAGCTTCAGGACGGCTTTCCTCACTGAAATCAAGGATTTCAGATGTGGTGCCCAACTCTTCCGCCAGTTCCTCAACTGCAGTCTCCTGTCCTATTCCCAGAATCATCACCTTCCAGCCGGCCCTTTGAATAACCTTCGTATTCTCAAGAAACTCATGATTAAAGCTACCGTCGGGAGTGTAGTAGGGACTTTCCGGAGGAGCCTCCTGTTTGCCGTCGGTTAGCAGAATAAGATACTTGCGTTCTGAACGGCCTGAGGCGCTCCTGACTGCCGTATCGAGCCTGTCCAATGCGTTTCCAATATCGGTAAAACGTCCGTCAGCAGGAATATTGGACAGATCATTCATGAGTATTGTTTTTTCAGAATCGCTGATGATGCCGTCATAGATTAGATCAGCCTTCCCGTAAAATTGTATAAGAACGAGTCTGTCTCCGGAAATGAGAAAGTTTTCAATGAAAGTTTCATTAATATACGCTGAAACGTCAGTTATTTCTTCAACCATAGACTTGCTCTTGTCAATTACAAGATAGAGTTCAATATTTTCAGTCCTTGTATCAGCAAATATGCCATTAGTAATAGAAAGAATAAGAAGAATTGTCATCGATAAAAGTCGAAGTTTTTTATTCATTGTGTTTTCCTGTTATAATCAATAGTATCACGTTGTTTTTTGATTAAAAAGCACTAAATCTATTAAAAAAAAAAAAAACTTACTTTACATATCAGTCAGGTTATTGATACTCTGTATACTGATATAACTAGTAAGGAGAGTCAAATGGGAAGCATAGATCTACCAAAAAGTCCAATGGTATTCCACCCTGAAAAAAGAAGTGCGGTGGGTTCCAGGAACTCTCTTGCCCAGGAAAGCAGGGACCAACAGGCTGAAGTAGAACGGCTGCTTGAAGAAGAAGTCGACAAAGTAATAAACCACATGACTGCAAAATTACCTGAAGATGCTCTTAATGAACTTGATGTGATGGGTGGTCTTAAGGAAAAGGTTTATAACTATTTCAATCAGAATTATCAGAATATGTTCAACCGTTACATTGTAACAGCTGAAGATGAGATGGTAAAAAAGGTAAGAAACTTCGTTGATAAAGAAGAAATGAAGGTTCTGACCAGGTACACCCCTAAAGAGATTGCAAATCTGCTTGAAGAGGTCGGCGGCATGGACCGTTTCAATACCGGCGAAATTGAGAAATCAATTGTTAATATGTATGGACACCTTCAGGGACATATACAGCGCGGTGTGAACGATCTTGAAAATCTGACCAACTCACTGCTCAGGCAGAAAACAGATGTAGGGGCTTTCATAAGGGGCGAGAACGCTTATTCAATTGTAAAATGTTCTTTTAAGGACAGTATACAGAAGCCTAAAACTGTCTGTAATGTAAAGCTGTCAGTCAATATTCTTGACTCAGAGCTTATCAGTCCAATTTTTCACTATCAGGCAACCGTTGAATATCTTATAAAGGACCTTGTTTCAAAACAGATAATTGATGCAATTGACAAAGAAATTGAAACCCTTAAAGATGAACGACTTGATAAGGGCCTTGATGAACTCAATGACAGTGAAATCATCTTTACCAAGATGGGTAAGGTTGAAAATCACACTGGAGATGATGTAAATAATGCGAAATCAAACCGTTATAAATACATCTCCAAGAGCATCATGGAAAAGGTCGAAGGTCTCAGGGCTGAAATAGCTCCTGAAGAATTTGATCCCGTTAATGTGAGAGAAAACCTTAAGGAAATTATGGATATTGAAAATATCCGCAACAGAGGCTATAACACAGCTATCAACTCAATAACGAGTATCCTTGATACCTCAAAAATGGGTTATCAGTACATTGAAAACCTCAAAAATGCACGTGAACTTGTAATTCGGGAATACGAAGATACAGACGCAGCAATTCTTCCGGATGAACGATATCAGATTAGAATGAAATACTATGATAACGCTCAGTTGATAGAAGAAAGAAAGGCTTATGATGTACAGGTTAAATCCTTTGAGGTTGAAGTAGAGCATGTTTGGGACGTTCTAAACATGGTTTATTCAGACGGAAAAAGGATGAAGAGGATTTCTGACTTTGAGGATCTTTCAAAGATCTATAAAAACAAGGTTAAAAAACGGATCAAGGCTAAAACCGGCGATCCGGTATATGAAGAAATTGAAAAAAGCTGGGATGAGATTTCATTTGTAATTCCTGCAGAAACTGAAGTTGAGAAGATGAATAGAACCTATGTTTTTCAGAAGGATAAACTTCATAAAAAACTGGTTATGATGAAAGAAAAGCTTCAGACCATGTATGCATACAGATATCCTATCCAGAGGCGTGTAATGGAAGACAGACTTACATTTCTCACCTCAGAATTTGCCAAGTTTGATTATTTAATCAATCCTTACCACATCCAGCCGGGCCTGCTTCTTGATGTTGATATCACATCAATTAAGAGAAAGAAAGCTACGCTTGACGGAATGGCAAACGTTCTTAACGAGTTCCTTCATGGAGTATCTAAAGGTTTCCAGGATGCGGCTTTTGCAGCTTTCTCAAGAAGAAGATCTACTGTACGTGAAGATATCGACATGAGCTTCTCTTCAGATCTCTTAGAAGACGATGAACTTGCACAGCAGCAGTCACTGGGTTCTTCCTATCTCGATATGCTGAATGCGCCTTCTGAAAGCGCACCGGCAGAAACAACAGTTAAACAAAAAGCGCCTGCTAAAAAAGCTAAATCAAAATCATCAGCCAAACCAAAAGGTGTTGTTGATAATGACAAAACAAAACCAAGACGCGGTAGACCCAGAAAATCTAATTTAGATACAATCTAAAATAACAATCTATCCCTCGCCGTAAGGCGGGGGATTTTCAATTGAGGGTAAAAATATGAATAAAATTCTACGCGTCTATGACAGCCTATCAAACAGACAGGGATTTAACGATTCACTGCTTCATTTTCAATCTGTTATGGATATAATTTCTGATTTCGAAGATAAATATAACCTGGCAGACATCATTAACAGCTTATTAGCTTCCAAGGACATAATGCAGGGACAGGTTGCATCTATTGTAGCCGCATTGCTTGCTGATAAATACGGTTATTTCAGTAAATCAGCAAATCTTACTGTCACCACCCATGATTTTGATTATATAAAATCAGAGTTGAAAAAACTTAAAGCCTTTGATGTAGTAATCTGCTATCATCATCCCGAGTTAGGCTATTTAGTTATTAACCCGAAAAATCCGAACGGCTGGAATATTACAAATGATATAAGACGCAACGAATTTGTTACGATTTTCATCGGCACATTTTCGGACAATAAAAAAGAAAGCTTACCGCGTGAAAAAGCCGCGGATTTTATATTTGAATTACTTAACGGTAAAAAGTCTAAACTTCCTGATGGATTAAAAAAAGGTTCTTATAAATTCAGTAAATTTGAAGCCTTTGAAGATGAAGATGACTACGAGGAAGATGAATATGAAGAGGATGAGGCCGATGAAGATTCCGAAAGTATCGATTCATCCAGCGAACCTGCTCCTAAAAAGGAACCCGCTCCTGCGGCCGCATCCGGAAAGATGACTCCGCTTTACTCAGTGATAGTATCAAATGAACTATTTCATAACGGAAACGTCGAAGCATGGAAGAGGATCATACAAAGCTATAATGTTAAACATCCGAATCTAGAGGTTCATATCTTTTATGACGGAGAAAGAATTCTTAATATTGCTTCATTGTTTAAATGGGGAAAGGTTAAACACGGCAGTGCGATACTCTTTGCCGTAGCCGGAGAAGATATAAAGGATGTTGCCAAGTTGCAGAAATACCTCAAACAGGGTGCGAGCCATCTATTTGAAGCTTTTCTAAAGTTTCCTGTTAACACTGTATTAAATCTCTTTTAGGAGACGAGGATAATTATGGATATTAAAAAGAATATATATTTTTTAACCAACAAAGCTTCAGCAAAAAAAATTCCTGATTCCAGTATGACAGGAATCAGAGGTCGCCAGGCTTATGATCTAATTAAAATGGATCTGCCGGTAGTTCCGGGTTTTATTATAAATACAAATATTTCTTCAAAACTCGGTGATGAAGAAAACATTATAGACAATTTCAAACCTTTCTTCGATTTTTATAAAAAACAATCAGGGAAAATTTTTGACAATCCTGAAAATCCAATGCTTCTGAAGATTGTAATGAGCTCTAATCTTGCAATAGCGAGTTATCCTACCTTGCATAATTTCGGTCTCGCAGAAAATACATTTAAAGGCTTCAGTAAATTTGTAGGGGATGATTTTGCAAATCATGAGATTCTTTTCATGCTCAACGGCATACTGCAGGTTGAACTCAGAATTTCCGAGCTTCTTGAAGACAATAAAGCAATTGATAAGTACCGAAAGAATCTCAGTAAACTGAAGATTCTTAATACGGATAAGAAGGTAGACTACGATAAAATTCTTGAAGGGTTTAAAAATGAGCTAGATCCCGCATTGTTCAGCAGTGCCGGCGAACAGCTTGAGCTTGTTCTTAAACGGATAAGTTATCTGATAGAGCTCGAAGACACTGAAGATACCGGCGTTGCAATACTCGTCCAGCCCATGGTCTATGGAAATTATGGAAAAGACAGTTACTCCGGAAACTTTACAACGCGTGACGCCATCACCGGTGATGGTCAGATTACAGGTGAGTTCTTTCAGAATAAATTCAACTCAGCTGAATTCAGCGGAAAAGCCATTAAGAATATCGATAAGAAGTACTATAACGAATTCATTGATATTGCATCAAAACTCGAAGCTGAATACCGCGAAATAAGGAAGGTCGGTTTTACTATCGAAAGCGGTCGACTTTCGCTCATTAATCAGAATCCGATTAATGAGAAATCAACCCGCGCTGATATAAAACTGCTTCTTGATCTGCATTCCAACAAAACAATTTCCGATACCGAAGTAATAAACGGAATTAAACCCGGACAGCTTAATGAACTTCTGCATCCGGTAATCGATATGAAATCGGTCCAGAATCTTAAGAAACTTGAAGGCGGTATCTCGGGAGCCCCGGGTGCTGCTATTGGGCGTGTATTCTTTTCTACCGAAGCCCTGCTTGATGAATATAAGATTGCACGTCTGAATGATAGAGACGACAGACTCATTCTATGTCTTGTTTCCAGTTTTGCCGAAGACGTAAAGGCGATTGAAGTTGCCTCAGGGATTCTGTCGTCAGAAGGCGGTTATTCAGCGCATGCGTCTGTAGTTGCGCGCCAGTATGGAAAGATATCACTGGTTAATCCTGCCATGAAAATCAGCGCTAAGAAGGCAGTCATCGGCAATGTTACAATCAAAGAAGGTGATACGATAACCCTTAATGTTCCTGATTTTGCCGAACCCAGTATTTATCTCGGTGAAGCAGGGCTGATTCAGCCTGACCCGGCCAAAAACGGACTTATTGATTTTTCAAAAATAGTAAAAAATAACATAAGTGATTTTGAGATCAGAGCAAACTGCGACAAGGCAGTAGATGCCAAACTTGCCCTGGCATTCGGTGCAGACGGAATAGGTCTTTGCCGTACGGAGCACATGTTTTTCGACGAATCACGAATCAATGTTTTCAGAGAAATGATTTTTTCCGAAGATGAAACTAAACGGAAAGCAGTACTGAAAAAGCTGAAAGCAATGCAGAAAAAAGATTTTACCGATCTTTTTCAGGTTATGAACGGAAAAGAAGTGAACATCAGACTTCTGGATTCTCCACTCCATGAATTTCTGCCTCATAACTCAAGTGAAATAAACGCCTTTTTGGATTATATGAAGAAATCAACCGGCAAACCCTTCACCGAGAAAATGTTTAAAGAGAAGGCCGAAGCATTCAGAGAATTCAATCCAATGCTCGGTCACAGAGGCTGCCGAATTGCTGTTTCTTATCCTGAAATTT
>DMKD01000208.1 GCA_003454605.1 Spirochaeta sp.
ATTACAAACTCAGTGATTGCAGAATCACGCGGGGTAATATCTGAAAGATATAAAAACGGTTTAAAATCGAGCGATCTTGCTTTTGAAGATATTCCGAATGACAGCCTTGAAGGAATTGATTATACATCAGGAACTACCGGATTTTCAAAGGGCGTTATGCTTACTCACAATTCATTAATGGCCAACGTTGATTATGCCCAGCATAATATCGCTCTTAAACCCGGCGACGCAGTCCTGAGCTTTCTCCCTCTCGCTCACTGTTTCGGATGTGCATTTGACCTGTTATTTCCCATTGCAACCGGATGCCATATTACCTTTCTCCCCCGAATGACCCCGCAATTACTTTTGAAGGGACTAGCTGAGGTTAAACCTGTTCTTATTATGACGGTTCCATTGCTTGTTGAAAAGATTTACTTTAAACAGCTTAAACCAATTCTGGATAAACCCTATGCGAAACTGCCTGGAATCAAACAGCTGCTTCATAAAATCATTTATAAGAAACTGAACAAAACTTTCGGCGGGAATTTCATTTCGCTCGTACTCGGTGCCGCTGCATTTAATCCGGAAGTAGAAGCATTTCTTAAAAAGATCAAATTCAGGTTTACTGTCGGTTATGGAATGACTGAATTCGGACCGCTGATCTCCTATATGCCCTGGGATGTTTATAAAGGAGCATCATGTGGCAAGCTGATAAATCATCTTGAAGCCAAAATTGACTCTGAAGATCCCGCGAATATTTCAGGCGAAATCTGTGTTAGGGGTGAAAATATGATGCTGGGTTATTATAAAAATGACGATGCAACAAAAGCAACCATTGATAAAGAAGGATGGCTGCATACCGGAGATATGGGAACAATGGACGAGGACAATGTTATCTTCATCAGAGGCCGGTGTAAAAACATGCTGTTGGGTGCCGCCGGACAAAACACCTATCCTGAGGAATTAGAAGCCCGATTGAATAATCATGACATAGTCTCTGACGCTCTGGTCCTTGATCGTGACGGAAAAATTACAGCTATAATCTATGCTGATCCTGAATATGTTAAAAACAACGAGCTTGGCAGCGAAGATGTAAAAACCCAGGTTAATGAAGCTGTAAAACTGGTAAATAAAGAACTGCCTGCCTACTCAAAAATCATCATTACTGACATACAGGCAGAAGAGTTCGACAAGACCCCGACCTCAAAGATTAAAAGATATAAATACAAATAATCCGATACCGGATTTTATTGAAAGGCGGAAGGGCAGCAGCTCTTTCGCTTTTTTTTGTTTCCGTTCATTAACGCTTGATTTTTTATCCAACTGAAGCTAAACTTCCATTAATTATTTTATCTTCCGAATCTTTATTCCTGCAGAGCACTGCTGTAAAGCTGTGTTTATGGTTGAAGATCGAAGGGTCCCGCCGGAAACAGCCGGGCCTCCCGTGTTTGGAAAGGAAGCATCAATGTTTAAAAAAGCCGGCCTGCTGTTGGCCGCAGTCTTTTGCACTCTCGATCTCTATGCCCTCTCCTTCTCGGTAAACGGAACTGGGTGGAGCACAAAAACCGACTCAGAACTTTCAAATCTTTCTTACAATCTGCCCCGGGGTGATACCAGTCATGCAGCAGTTTCACTCGATGAGCTCTTTCCGGCAGTCTATGAAGCATGGAGACTCGATTTTCAGTCCGCCAGGACCGAAGGCCTGACCCGCCTGAGTGATCCTGACCTTGGTAATGACCTTAACCGAATATACCTCATCCGGGATGAAGACAGCTGGGCTCTGCTGTATAAATCAAGAATCTTTTATGGCGTAGAAAGGCTGAACCTCGAATGCGAACCGCTGGAAAGAGATCCGCTTGAGATCTGGATTAACTGGGAGGGCATCGACCTTCTGAGAAAAGAAATTGAGCGCTGGGCTGTAATGCATGCTGTTGATGTAAAAGTCACTGAGGTTCCAAAACCGGATTCAAAGCTGATCTCGATCTCGCAGGCCGGGGGCGATGTTCCGGATATAATAATGGTTCAGTCGAGCCATATAGACAGGCTTTCTAATTCGGGGACGATACAGAATCTTGATTATATGTTCCCGAACGGGATGGCAGAGCAGGGTAGAAATGCCTTCAGTCATGACGACAAATTGTGGGCAGTTCCCTTCTATTCTGATGCTCAGATGATTTTCTACAATCCCATGATTATCGATACGCCGGATTTTAATTGGAGCCTCGCCGATTTTGAAGAGCTCTGCCTGAGTGCAAAGAATGAAAACATTATCCCATCGGCATGGAATTCATATTCCGCCTCTTTTCTCATTCCGTTCCAGATGGCATTCGGAAAACAGAATCTTGTTGAGCCGGACGGCAGTATTATTATCAATGACGAACCCACGCTCGCAGCATTAGAGTATGTGATTAATCTGCATAATAAGGGATTGATGAAGCCGATGGAACGCGATGCGATGACATCTCTGTTTGTTTCAGGCGAGGCGGCAATGATAATCAGCGCATCATACGCGATACCGCATTTTCTTGAACTCGGTATACCCTTTAAAACAGCTCCGCTGCCGATCAACCCCGATACAGGGCTCAGGGTTTCACCGCTACTTGACTTTAAGGCCTTCGCCGTCACAAAACGTTCTCATAATACCGTAGGTGCACGCAGGCTGATTGAATATCTCTGCGGTATGGGCGTACAGCAACGCTTCTCCGCGGAAACGGCTAAGCTGCCGGCGCTTGAGGCGGCATGGGCTGCAGCAGACACTGATAAACCATGGTATGAAGCGCTCAACATCAGTTCCGAATCAGGAACTGTCATACCAACTGAAAAAGCATATTCCATATATAAAAATACAATGTGGAAGATGCTTCGATTTGCAATTTCCGGCAAAATGCCGGCTGACCAGGTTCTGAAAAAAACCCAGGATCTTGTAAATAAGAATATAGAAGATAGAGAATAATAAAAGGAGAAAACATGAAAAAAAATCTGATTATTTTCCTGTCCATTCTGCTGATGAGCACCGCCCTGCTCCTCTCCGGATGTACAACAACTGATGACAGCAGTGCATCATCAGAAACAGCCCCCACGGATGATACAAGCCATGCAACACCCGGGGGTGAGGGCTGGATGATATCGGTCAACGGCGTTCGAGCCGATGAAGTATGGGAATCAAACTTTGAGCAGTGGAAAGATACACCAGAATCAGCATACGGTGATTATGAGTTTGAAAGAAAAGGCGCAATGGTGGCAGTTAAGGCAATGCCGGTAATTAAGATTGTTGCGATGATAGACGATACCGACGGTTCAATGCCCTATTCATTCAGAGAAGCACTCTGGACCGAAGGTTATGATCTTACCTTTACCGCAGCTGACGGTTATTCGGCAACCATCAATACAGCTGATCATCGTGTCGATGAACTTTATATTGCAGATTTCATGGATGGAGAAAACATCACTCCCATGATTTGCGGAAACGTTTCGAGTAAGATATGGGTGAAAGACCTTGCTGAAATCTCGGCGGATCTGAGGGCCCCCTCACTCGAAAATAATGATTTTGAACTGCTGCTTGAGATTGGAAGCAAAACCGGTGTTTACAAGATCTCTGAACTTGAAAATCTTGATTATTATATCGAGGACAGGGGGAATTATACCAACAGTTATAACAACACCTTCGAGTTCACCTGGGCGGGAGTCAAGGTAGTTGATCTGATAAACGAATACACAAGCCTCACAAAGGAGATGTCGATTACTATTGAAGCAATGGACGGATACGCAATGAGCTACAGCGGAGATCAGCTCCTCGACAATGCCGACGGCGACTGGATTCTTGCCTTCAAGGAAGACGGTGCATATATGCCCGAAGACCCGGGATATATCAGACTTGTAAAGGTCGGACCGAAAAATCCTAATTTTACCGGTCATGTATCAGCCCGAATGGTAAAAAAGATTATTATCAAGGATGTTTCATTCAAAAACTTTGATCTTGAAA
>DMKD01000116.1 GCA_003454605.1 Spirochaeta sp.
GGTTGGTGCCGACCGCAATAAGATATTCCACATTATTAAGCCCGGAATATATTTCTGCTTCATCCTGTATGTTCGGCATCCGCACTCGGCGTAAATTTTCCAGATTCACGGAACCCGCTATTTTAAGACGATCTATTATCTGCTGCCTGATCTGCATAGGAGCATGAAAATCCATATTTACCTGTTTAGGCACAAAATCAACAACTCCGAGCCGTAAGGCTTCAAAGGTTACGCTTCCATTATTTATTAAAGAACTTAAGGCGACTATCGGCAAAGGAGTTTCTATCATTATATGTCTGATTGCCGCAAGCCCGTCCATAACCGGCATATCCATATCGAGCGTTATAACATCAGGTTCCAGCTTTTTTATCTGTTCAAGAGCCTGCAGCCCGTTCACTGCCATGCCTGATACTTCTATCCTGGGGTCCGATTCCAAAAGATCCCTCACCGCATTTCGCATAAAAGCAGAATCATCTACCACAAGAGCTCGCAGTTTCCCGTTGGTTTGCATTTCAATTAATACTCCCTTTATCGGATAAGCACTACTTAAGCGCAGCCTCCGATATATTCCGCAATTTCATCCGGAGTCATTTCATGATCGGCCAGTCCTTCTTCTCTGATCGTCTCCAGAGGGTGCGACAGCAGACAGGTATCAAGCCGCTGCATTATAAGCTGCCCCCCTTTTTTTCTGATATTACGAAGACCGCTAATATTACCGACATCAGCGCCTGACAGCACCACCACCATAATCCGGCCTGCAAATGATTCTGCAACGGAATTACAGAAAAGGTGCAGCATGCTGCCATTGTCTCCGCCAAACAAAGTCCGAGGTTCAAGAAATATCGATCCGTTTTTGCCGACTCCGCCGGAAACGTCATTATGATATCTGGCAACAGATCCGTGCGGCGTAAGATAACAGCACCCCGCTACCAACTCTGATTTGCTCGTTAGCGGCATAAAATTCATCCTGCTTATCCGGTTAAGATAATCAGAAACCGGCTCCGTAAATTCAAGCGGCATGTCCTGAAATATTATCAGGCCGGTTTTGTTATCAGGCCGCAAAAAAGGCGCCAGTCTTATTAATTCGGCATACCCTCCCACGCCGGAGCTGATTATTATTAATTGCTCGCACCCTTGTCCGGCATTCGGAGGTTGTTCAGACTCTACAATTGCCGGTGCTTTAACCCTTGTGAAATTATCAATATCAGCCATGGCTGCGGTAAATATTTTTTTAACCAAAGCGGCGCTATGCTTTGCCAGATCCTCTTTTTTATCCGGTTTTTTTATAAAATCAACAGCCCCCAAGCGCAGGAAATCAAAAATATTAGCAAAAGCCTTTTCTCCCAGGCTGCTTATAATAATCACCGGACACGGTGATTGAATCATAATATGTTTCAATGCTGAATTACCGTTCATGACCGGCATATTTACATCCAGGGTAATTATATCCGGTTTTAATTCCCCAAGCTGGCCCAAGGCCTCTTCACCGTTTTTAGCTGTTCCGGCCACTGTAATTCTTTTGTCGGAACCAATCATGTCAGACAAGGCCCGGCGCATCATGGTGGAGTCATCTACAATCAGAACCCGCAGCTCCTGATTAAGGGGATCTTTTTTGGAGGCCTTCTTTTGTTCAGCGCTCTCGTCTGCAATTCTGGCAGCCTCTATTAATAGAAACTGATAATTTTGATCGATAGTGGTTTCAGGAAAGGAACTTACATTCAATGTTTCAAAGCTTCCGCCCTGCCAGGCCATAATCCGGTAAAAAGCATTTTCGCCATACAAATCATTACAAACCGCATGTACTATTTTGCCGTCATGTATAAAAATCGATCCATTTTCAGAAGCCCGGCTGACGCGAATACCCATACTAGCGTTAGATAAACAGCACATCTGAATTAAATCGATCAGATCAACATGCCTCAAGGTGCCTGCAAACCCATCCTGCCGGCTGCCGGTTTGAGAATCAGCATCTGAAGGCATAGCCTTGTCGGAGCTGATGTTCATCTTTTTTTTATCTTCCTCAGCCATTATTCAACGATATAGATGAAGACCCATTAATGTATTGCCTGTTCCACAGAATCGGATATAGTCCTGCCGCAAAAGCTGCTTACAGTTCCCATATAATAATTGGAATCTTTTCTTCGCCTGTTTCGGATATTACCCGCCAGCTTGATCAGCCCATGGACATCAACAATAAAAGAAATACTTCCATCGCCCAGAATAGTTGCTCCGGAAAAACCGCTATCCTCCTGCAAGTAATCCATTAATGGTTTGATAACAACTTCCTGCTGTCCTAAGAGCTCATCAACTATCAGACCAACTTTTCGTTCTCCGGTATTAACAATTACAACAAACACCTTGGCGTCCGGCTTGGAAACCGCCTCAAGCCTGAACAATTCCGATAACCTGAGCAGCGGTGTGATATTACCACGAAGGCGGATCACTTCCATTCCTTCAATCTCAAAAAATTCCCCAGGTTCCATTTGAAGAGTTTCTTCTACGGAAGCAAGAGGGATTGTGAATATATCGCCCGCCACTGTGACCATAAGGGCCTTGATAATAGCCATGGTCAAAGGTATTTTAACAAGAATACGGGTTCCGGTTCCGGGCTTTGAGCTTATTTCTATAATGCCGTTTAATTTTTCTATATTTTGGCGGACGACATCCATGCCGACACCTCGGCCCGATGTTTTGGTTATCTCCGAAGATGTGGAAAAACCGGGTTTCATAATAAGTCTTATCAATTCCCTTGTCTGCATGCGGTCAAGTTCAGGCTGCGTCATAATACTATTTCTTGCAGCAACCTCTTTTATAATCTCAGGGTCGATACCCATGCCGTCATCAATGATTTCGATTACAACGTAATTACCTTCATGAGATGATTTAAGCTGCAGGAGGCCTTCATCAGCCTTACCGGCTTTCCGCCGTTCCACAACTGTTTCGATCCCATGGTCTACAGCATTGCGAATAATATGGACCAAAGGATCTCCTATCTCCTGAATAATCATTTTATCCAGCTCTGTATCTTCACCCCTCATTAAAAGCCTTACTTTCTTTTCAGTGCCGCGGGTAAGGTCTCTGATTAAGCGGGGATAACGATTAAAAAGCTGTGCAATCGGAAACATTCTTATTTTCATTGCGTCTTCCTGCAGATCATTGGCCACCCGCCCCAGGGATGCAATCGTCTCACCAAACCTGAAAGTTAAATGCCGAAACTGCTTCCCGATTGTCTGATCAAGCCCGGACCGATTATACAGATCATGCTTCAACAGGTTCATTTCATTCAACAATTGAGTAAAAGCAGCCCGATTGATTACCAGCTCTCCGGCCCGGTTCATCAGGGCATTTATTTTGCCTACATCAACACGCACACTCTGTGTCAAAATCTTGCCAGCAGGGCTATCAGACTTTTTTGGGTCAAAGAGTTTTTGTTGTGATAATGTTTTATCCTCGGACAATTCCCATTCCATGCTGTTTTCGCTTTTCTTAAGCTTTCCGCTTGCGGCATTGATCGATTCCGATGCTTGACTCATTTCAACCAGAGGAGTGGAAGCTTTCTGGAAATCTTCCATGGGATTGTAATCAGCAGGAGCGTTCATTCTTTCCATAACCGCCATTTCAAAAAGATCCGTATCTTTTTCCCTGCTTTCCTGCTCCAGGTCAAGGCTTAGATTAACCTCATCATCAATCACAGAGCAGGCCTCAGAGGCCTTAAGGCCGGGCTGTTCACAGGACTGCTCATCAGCCGCTTCAATCTCAATTTCAATGCCTATTTCCGGATGTTTTGGAAAAAATCCGGTTATTTTGATCGTATATTCTTTAACAGACTTAAAAAAAACACTGAAGTCAACCTGATCCTGTAGAAACAGCTCCTCCTGAAATGTTTCTATTTGAGCTATCCATTCTTCGTAGGCATCCACCAGTTCTTTGAAGTCCATATAGTTAGCAGACGATTTCAAGCTTAAAATAATATTAAGACACTTTACAAAAATATCGCTGCAGTTACCGGAAGCCGGTAGTCCTTTTACAAGCTCCCTGAATGCCAGCAGGTTCTCCTGTAAATGCTGCAGAAAAATTTCCAGTAATTCTTCATCTGATTCATCATCATATGCAATCTTGTCTTCGACTGCCGGCGCATCTTCTTGATTCTCTAATAAAAACTCGTGAGCCTCCGCCTCCCCGGTCAATACTGCCAGCGCGCATTCGCGTTGATCAGACATTTCATCTTTATCCTGATTTTCAACTTTATTATACGCAGAAGGCTCTCCTACAATACAGGTAAGTTCTATAATTTCATCATCTGTTTCAACATTGGCATCGTCGATAATATCCGCCAACTCGATTATTCCCTCGCCATCCGCCAGCAGGCATTCTTCATATTCCGAACCGTAATCAGCGGCAGGAGAGTCATCTTTATCTATTGCGGCTTCAACCCGCTGCCCACCGCTGCCCGAAAGTCTTTCAATCTGCTTTAGGACATCGCTGATATCGGTTTTTTCTTCCTGATCCCTTGAGAGGTCTTTAAACAGCATTGAAAGCCGATCGCGGGAGTCGATCAACAGATCAATCAGCGCCCTGTCAGGTTCTCCGCCTCCCTGCCGCAGCAGTTCAAGCAGATTTTCAAGTTTATGAGTAAGACGGGCGATATTTTCAGCACCGATATACTCTGCCGAACCCTTAATGCTGTGGACGGACCGGAATACGTCATTGAGTTTATCCTTGTCGTCAGGGGCGTCTTCCAGACTCAGGAGGCCAGCCTCCATTTCATCAAGGTGCTCTTCCGATTCGTCAATAAAATCCTGAAGCAGCGTTATATCTATCATGATAATCTCCTGTTCGGGTTGATCTTTATATGTTGCCGTATCATACATTCGGCATTTTTTTACCGCCGAGGCAGTCGGCCGCATACTAAAAAACATTATATATTATTATATATAATCTGTACTCCCGCCATA
>DMKD01000172.1:0-8967 GCA_003454605.1 Spirochaeta sp.
GTTGTTTCGACATTGAATCCGCCAAGAAGATAGCCTTCGCCGTTATCGGAATAGCGCAGGGTATCGGTATCATACATATGCGTCTCATCGGCAAAGCCAAAATCACCGATGAACCCGATATTATTCAGATCAACCATGCATTTGATTTTTTCGCCGAGCGGGAAACTTATCCCGGCTACAGAACCGAGCATGCAGCTGATATTCGCGGCCGCAGCCGTTTCCTCCCATGTTGTCAGTGTATCAAGGTTAAATGCCCTGTACGTCGTGATATCGTAATATGCTGCGGCTCCGATATCGAGCAGCAGCGTGACTTTCTTTTCAGGAGTCCAGCGCCAGCAGGCGTCTACAAATACGCCATGAATAAGCTGCTCGGCGGGACCGATGCCTGAATCTACAAGGCTGTTGTTCTCAGGGTTAAGTCCAAGCTCGAGTTCTTCATAATTCCCGTCGTTCTGACTGCTGAACCGCATTGTTCCCGCATCCGTATCGCCCTCCCGGTGAAGGGATTCCTCGTAATGTGAATAGCCGGCTCCTATTCTGAGCACAGTTTTCTTTTCCTTATTCAATAGATCGAAGGCCAGGCTCAGATCATAGCTGCCCAGGCTTGAGTTATAGCTTGTATCGAGATAACTGACGTCGGTATCAATATCCTCAGTGAGAATATGCAGTGCATAGTGTTCATAAAGATAGCCGAAAGCCTTCCAACTCACGTCAAGAAGAACCGACTTTCCCTTGTCGAAGGTCCATGTTATACCGGTATTCAGGTTTACATCATTGCTGAAAGTATAGTGAACAAAATCCTTTCCCGTCACATTATCGACAGGTCCGCCTCCGGTAGGCGCAAGATCCAGATAGTTATATAGTTTCATTACCGAATCATTGAAGCCGTCAAGGTCCGTATCAACTGCTACATATTCATCGCTGCTGTCCGTGAATACCCCGCGGTAATCAACGCTTAATCGGAATTCTCCGCTGCTAACAGGAAAAACAAGGCCGGCAGCGGCATCAAGGCCATGAGAAAAATCATTCGTGTTATCGGGTTCTGCCAGCGTTTCGGTATACGAAACCGCGGGACTCACCGTGCTGTCGGTTATCCAGTTGTAAAGCGCGGGGTCATGCGAAAAATCATAACCTATTGTGAACCCCGCATCCGGCCCCTTCGAAATCTTCGGCGCCAGATAAAAATCAGCACCGACACTGAAGGTATTGTCGGACAGTTTCTCCTGCAGGTTCTCAGTGGCACCGTTGTACTTGATGTCCGTGAGGGTGTCAAAGTAATGGTTTGATTCAATATTCACACCGAAGCCTGCAATGTTTTTATCTTTTGTCGGTGTAAAGAAGACAAAATCAGCTGCCGGGTTAAGTCCAAGCAGAACGGACGTCTCCGTTCCGCCGGTTGCGCCAACGCTGTCATCGATTCTTGTTTTTGTTTCAGTATCGTATGAACCATCAAAATACAGACTGCCGAGCAGCAGCTTATCCTTCAGATTTCTTAAGAATGCCGGATTGGTTTCATAGTCAAGCTCCGGATAAACATCCTGATTAAAATCCGTCAGGTACAGAAAGTCCTGCGGATCCATGTCGGTATCGGCAATGACTGCCGCTGTAATCATTATCAGCATTAAAAATACCGCTGTTATCTTTTTCACATTGTTCCTCCCGGATTATTTCCAGTTGATGTTGTTCAGTTTCGCGCACTGCGCCTGTCTGATCTGCAGCTCACTCAAACCCACATAACTGTCGGCGGGCCGAATCATCCTGCCCGCGCTTCTGCTGTCCGAATAATCTTCCGCTTTATCGTAGTCGTAGTATTTATACACGCAGGTTTCCTTCAGCGTGTAATCTTCGCCATAGAGAATCTCATCATTAAAGCGGATTGTTGTCCGGTCTTTCAGATAAACCCCTCCGTCGCTATAGCGCTTCTCATCGATGAGTTCGGAATAGTCGTCATAGGTATATTCTGTGTATTCGGTCAGCTCACCTTTGTACCAGTTTTCCTCACGAACAACGTTTCCGGCTGCATCATATTCGGTTCTGAGCACCGTCTGCTGCTCGCCGATCTTCGCGAATTCCGCCTCATAATTCATGGTTGCAAGCGGCCAGCCTAGCACCTGGTCATCCTGGAACGTTCCATCTCTGTGATCTCCCGGTGTTATTGTCGGAACGGTATCAGCTGTATATTCAAAATCTGCCTGTTCATGAACGTTTCCGCTGTCGTCGTAGGAGTAGCGGGTAAAATAGTAGAACTCATCCGCACTGTCTTCGCCCCTGAACGAATGATAGAGTTCATAGAGATAGTTATAGGGATCATTCGTGTCCGACCAGCGTGCAAACTCCTTTGAGAGCTCAACATCTGTATCATCCGCATTCCGGATGAAGAACTTTTCAGTTCTGATACGATGCCCCTCCCCAAGGGGGATTTCTGCATAGGTCGCATACTGCTCCGCCGTGTGTTCACTGTCTGCTGTCCGCTCATCGATAATCGAAGTGTAGTAATCATAGTCGGGGGTTTCATAATCACCGTCCGGAGGAACAAGAACACCATAGGTAACATCGTAGAAATACCGGAGAACGTCATCGTCTGCCGAATAGGTCTCACCCCTCAGAATCCTGTAATCTATCTCATTGACCTCATTACCCTCTTCATCTATATACTCATATTCATCGGGATGGTATGTGTAGAGATAATATTCGGTCAGCACCGGTTCTCCGTCGGAATTTACCTCGTACACGTCGGTTCGTACAATCTCATAGTATTCAAAATCATAACCAGTTTCCGTCATCATCTCGTAAGTATTTACGGAAACAACGCTTAGCTTTCCCTGTTCATCGTAGATCCGCGTTTCTACCTCATCCAGCCAGGTTTGATCCTCGTCAACCCAGGTGCTGAGCGCGATCTCTTTCGAGTGATAGCCCAAAGCGCCCTCAACCGCCGAGGGAGCACTGTTAAAGCTGCAGCCGGAAAAGGCTGAAGCCGCCAGAACTGCAATACAAACTGTTTTTATCAAAGTACTTTTCATTACATCACCATATCCATATGCCATTCCCAGAACGGCCAGCGCTGTTCCCAGAGATCCAGCTCAATCCCGATGACCTCCGCAGTTATCTCAGCATAAATTCCCGCTTCTGCCTCAAGCTCGAGTATCCAGTTATCGAAACTGCCGTAGGCTCCTATACTGTCGTGTGGTCCGATACTGTAGTCAAACCCCATGATACCCATAGGCTCCATGTATCCGGAGGCTGCAATATAGGCACCGCCGCCGGCTTCAGCACCGGCCATCCCCACCCCGAGCACCTCAAGCTCAGCCCCGAGATAAAGACCGGCCTTTGCTTCAGCTTCCGCCGAAACGATCGGCCTGAAGGCGAAATTATTATAGCTTTCCACATAACCTGACACATGAGTCGGGATAAACGGCCAGACAAGATTGCACTGTGCGCCGGTATCGGTCCAGCAGTATTCCGAGAACTCTACAGCCATCGAGATCTGTCCGTTCACACCGATCTTCAGATACAGGCCGGCAATGGCAGTTACTGCCCCGTTGGTGTAAACAAGCGACACGACAGGTATCTTCAGTTCAGCGCCTAGCGACACAGTCCCCGTCATCTTCATATCCAGCTGGTGGGCGGCTTCTATTCCGCCCTTGATATATCCTGATTCGTGTTTAATGGTAAAATATCCGCCCCACCATTTGCTGACCCATGAAAACTTCAGCTTCGGCCTCTTGATACCGGCAGTAAAGGTAGGTTCAACAAGCCGGATTGTTCCCTCAAGCCCTATCTCAGCGTCCACGCTGGCATCAAGTTCTGTTTTTGGCTTGCTGCTGTCGGAATCGCTGTCCGAATCATCCCCGTCGCCGGCCTGGCCGTCAGGATTATCCTCGTCCTCCTGTTCTTTCCGGTCATTCTCCTTCGCGGTATCCGCGTATTCCTTCAGCTTATCCTTGATATTTTCTGCGGGACAATCAGTAGAGATTTTGATATCAACATTGATTGTCAGCACATCCTTGCCGTCGTTTGCCGAGTGGGTTTCAAGCCATGTTACCGTTCGGTCCTGTTCGGCCGGTACTGAAAAATTCGAAGACAGCATATCACCGCGTCCCGCACCCGGAGGAAGCACCGTTACCCCGTCGGCAATTGAAGTAACCGAAATATGCTCCCGCCCCATCGGCTGTTCAAAATCGGGTACGTATAAGGCAAGAAAGACTTCTTCAGGACGGGGTTCAATCGTCTCAATAATCGTACGTCCGTTGTGTTCGTATATATCTACAACCTTCCGCGCGTGATTGTCTACAGTAAGAAAAACTGAGCCGATTTCAAGATCATCCGGCGTTGAAAGCTCTCCGGGTTCCATACCGTTCCGTGAGGGCATGGCAGCAGCCCCGCGCAGATCAATGATTCCGTCCTCGAGAATTATCTCGCTTGAGTCCGTACCGGCAACAATCGCTGAGCACAGCAGCAGGAAGCCGACAGAAATTATAATAACTTTCTTCATTCATCCATCTCCTGCATTTAATAATCCTTCATAAGCAGGTTACCCCTGCTGTCCTTCTCAACAACACCGCGCAGCATTCCGGTTTCATCATATCCGAAGTGGGTTTCAACCACCTCACCGTCGGATGATGTCCGCACAAGTTTCACGAGTTTTCCGGAAGAATCAAATTCCTCTGTTGTTTCATAGGTTACGACCTTAGAATCCAGTCCGGGTACCTGTTCTACAGTTTGCACCAGAAATCCGCGTGAATCGTACTCGTATTCAATTTTCTTTTCGAGCTTCTCTTCATCGGTATAGCTGACGGTTCGGACCAGCTCATTTGATTTTTCTGAATATTCATAACGGTTAATTATTTTGTTGCTTGAGGAGTCGATGATCAGGTATTCTTTTACAGCTTCGTCATCACCGGCTTTACAACCGGCCAAAACCAGCACAGCTGCCAGTAGCAATATGATCTTTTTCATTTTCCCTCCTGATGAACAGTGTCATCAAAATCTTTCGAGTAAATTATCATTTTGTTGCTATCGTCTATGTGAAGCTGAACGCGGTCGTTTCATCGCATCGAGGAGATTATAATCGTCAACTGCCGGAATACGCAAAATACTACGGCACCTTTACGTGAAACTACCTTTTTTAATTTATTACTCTCTTTTTAAACTTTTATTATATTTCTATCATAACATTGATCATCAAAAAAAACCCGGATAATTTATTAATTATAACTTGTATCCACGCCTTCAATAGTGCAGAATCATGCCATGGCAAAAGAAAAAACCCGCTTTGAATGCAGCTCCTGCGGCCACAGTGAGCCCAAGTGGCTCGGTAAATGCCCCGGCTGCGGTACATGGAACAGCTTTATTGAGATAAAACCGGCCAAAGGCAGCTCAACCCGTCCGTCGGCAGGCGGCCGCAGCAGTAAAGGCAGCGCTGATGCATCAAGGCCGCAGAAGCTCAGCGGCATCAGCACGGAGGAGGGAACCCGCTTCCCTGCCGGCCAGTCTGAGATCGACCGCGTACTAGGCGGCGGCGTGATGAGGGGGGCATCGGTACTTGTCGGCGGCGAACCGGGCATAGGCAAGTCGACGCTAATGCTTCAGCTAAGCAGTACGATTACGGCCGACGGCCCCGTGCTGTATATATCCGGAGAGGAATCAGCCGCCCAGCTGAAGATGCGTGCCGACAGGCTCGGAATTAAGCGCGAGATCAATGTGCTCTGCGAGACAGAGATCAATTCAATATTGAAGCAGGTTGACCGCCTGAAACCTGTACTGATCATCACCGACTCGGTACAGACGCTGTATAATACCGATCTGGGTATGGTTGCAGGCACCGTTAATCAAATCAAGTTCTGCTCATCCGAGCTTATCGACCGCGCCAAGCTGTACAACTGCCCGCTGTTTCTTGTGGCTCACGTTACCAAAGAAGGGAATATCGCCGGACCAAAGGTTCTTGAACACATGGTCGACACCGTCCTCTACTTCGAGCACGGTGCATCGGACGTCCGTCTTCTGCGGGCGGTTAAAAACCGTTTCGGTTCAATTGACGAGATTGGGCTGTTCAAGATGTCCGAAAAGGGGCTTAACCAGGTTGATGAACCTGCGTCTCTTTTCCTGGTAAAGCGAAAGGGCGAACAGCCCGCAGGCACCTGCACAGCAGCAGTCTATGAAGGTTCACGGGTGCTCATGATGGAGATTCAGGCTCTGACCGTCCCTGCCAAGGGCGGCCTGTCTCGGGTATTTTCAGAGAAGATAGACGGGCGGAGGGTGTCGCGGGTTGCCGCCGTATTGGAGAAGAATCTCTCGCTGCGCTTCAGTGATCAGGATATCTACGTGAATGTCGCCGGCGGAATACGCATTGATGAGGTAGGCACCGACCTACCGCTTGCTCTCGCGCTGTATTCAGCAAGAACCGGCATTCAGGTACCCTCGGGCACCGCATGCTCAGGAGAGATAAGCCTTGCCGGCGAGATTATGCCTGTGGCTCATCTCGACAGACGCACAAAAACGGCTGCAGACATGGGTTTTAAGAATTTCGTCAGCCCGGAAAACACATCCGGACTGAAAGACAGTATTAATCGAATATTCGGGAAGAATTAGCCGGCAATAAGTGCCGTGAGATAAGGCAGAGCGACGAAGGTACCAATGCTGCTGCCGATACTTGATAGAATAAACACAAGCAGGACCTTGGTCAGCCGGTTTTTATAGAATCCCCGGATGCTTGTTATATCATCATTGAGGTTTTCAAGATCCTGAACTCTCGGCTTTCTAATCCATGCCTGGATAAGTCCGGTTACGATGCCTACTCCGATAGTCGGGTTCATCGAGGTGAAGGGTGCCGCCGCAAATGATATTATTACAGTGAGCGGATGTGCAAGCGCGATTATTGCACCGATTGCCGACAGGGTTCCGTTTGCCAGAATCCAGACAAGAAGCATCTCAAAACCTTCTCTTGCCCCGTTGCGGATGAAGCCCGATGCAATTAATGCAACAACCGCTACGGTTATAAGCCAGGGCAGCTTGCTGATCCATTTGTTAGGAGGCGGAACAACAGAAACCTCTTCGAGGTCGGCTTCCTTTTCTCCCTTCTCGAGGGCCTCAAGCCATCTGGCAATGCCGTTCATATGACCGGCACCGACTACAGCTATGACCTTTTCCTCTTTTTCAAGAAAGATGTTCGTTGCAAGAAACTGGTCGCGTTCATCGATAAAGACTTCCTTCACTGCCGGCAGGTAATCTGCGAGCTCATCCATCATCGACTCGAGAGCCGACTTCTGTTTCAGGTTTTCCAGTTCCTCTTCGGTCAGCTTCTCATTGGTGAAGGCAGAACCTATCAATGCACCAAGCATTTTGAGTTTCTGGAAAAAGCTTGATTTAGACCATGCACGCCTGAGGGTCGTCTGAATATCACGGTCAGAATATGAATACGGGATATCCATATCATCACAGACCTTCGCCGCAATCATCATCTCCTGGCCCTGGGTTGTACCGACATCCATTCCCAGTCTTCGCTGATAGGCTGAGAGAACGAGGCTTGCAAGCATCAGAAAGGCCTGTCCGTTTCTGAGAATCTGACCGATGTTAAGCTTACTCCAGTCCTGTCCCTCGCGCATCTGCTTGAAGCGGCCGGCATCAATCTCAATACAGACTCGTCCCGGTTTCTCATCCTTTATCAGGTTTTCAACCTGTTCTACGCTTTCTTTGGATATATGCGCGGTGCCGCAAAGAATTATTTCACGGCTGCCTAGTTCAATTCTGCATATTGTATCGCTTTCATTTAATTCACTCATAGTGGCTCTCCAGTTCGTGTTCAGCAATTCTGCTTTCAAAGTATCCCAGGTTTTCGGCATCTTTTACTAAGGTAAAATAGCTGTATGCCGCGGTTTCCATCCCGTTCTGATGATAGAGTTCAGCGATATAAAAAAGCAGACGCTTCTGGAGCCCCTCGTTTTCTTCGTCCTGAATCTTTCGTAATGCGTAAGCGTCATATCCGCGTTCCAGATATGAACGCAGTATATGATAGTATATGCTGGCAGTCGGAATCTTATCCATAATTTCGGAATAATATTTCCGGGCGGCGAGCTTGTCGCCCATCTTTGTAACTGCAACTGCAGCCATTGCCAGATAGGCATATTCCTCAGGTTCTAATTTAAAGGCTTTCTCAAATGATGAGCGGCAGCCCTCCCAGTCGGAGATCATGAACTGCATGATTCCGAGTGATGAATAGGCAAAATAATAATCGGGCTTTGCTTCAATAACTAATTTATAATCAGCTGCGGCAAGTTCATACTCATCCATATCATCGTATATTCCGGCGCGAAATACATATGGGTAGAAAATCGCCGGATCAAGCTCAATCGCACGGTTAAAATCCTCCAGAGCGCCTTTTCGGTCTCCGAGATCACGGATTCTCAGCCTGCCGCGGTCGAGATAATGCCAGAAGTAATCAGGTTCAAGCTCGATAGCCGCGCTCATATCGCTTTCAGCACCTTCCATGTCGCCGTTAGCAGCTCTGACACCGCTTCTGTCGAGGTAGGTGAAGGGGTTTGCCGGGTCGAGCTCAACAGCCCGATCCAGGTATCCTTCGGCCTCTTCGTATTTATCTTCTCTTATCAGCGCACTTCCGTATCCGGTCAGGGCAATGATGTTATCGGCATCTGAATCAAGGGAGCGCTTAAACATCTCCGAGGCCTTCTTAATCTTAGATTCTGAGAGATAGATTACGCCTCTGACCGACAGTGCCGGTGAATGCGCATCATCAACCGCGATCGCTTTATCAAGCATCTCAACCTCAGCCTCCGGCTCGCCTTTGAGACCCTTTATCAGAGCAAGGTTGAAATAGGCGTCGGCATTCATCGGTTCACGTTCAAGGAGTGATAAGAGCTCAGTTTCTGCCTTGCCGTAATCCCCTGACGCCATCAGAAGTCCTGCGTAGGCAATTACCGTTTCAGAGCTGTCATCCTTTACTTTTTCAAATTC
>DMKD01000172.1:8989-10679 GCA_003454605.1 Spirochaeta sp.
GATCAGCTCTTCAATATTATTATAAGCATCTTCCCGGGGTTTATCCCCCGGTTTATCCCCCGGTCTCTCTACGGGTTCCTTCCCGGTTTCTGGTGGACCTTTTTCCGGATCGGCTTGTTCCGGCGTCATACATGCGGTAAAAAACAAGGTTGAAATCAAAATTGATAGAGTCAGGACCGCTGCCGGAAATTTATGCTTCATACTTCCTCCTGAGTGTTCTAATATAACTAAAAAGTATTATTTATTAAAGACTTACTTCCACAGCCTGATTGACTCTATGGTCACTTTTCAGAAGCCATCCAAGGATGACTACACTGACGACTAAGGGAAGCGAGAAGAGGTAGAGCGCCTGCCTGTAACCTGAGTAATCGATCACAAGACCGAAAAGGAGAGGGCTGAGCGCTGTGGTCACAGTCATAGTCCCCATAAGAATGCCGAAGAGCTCTCCCTTTCCTAGTGCACCGCCGAGCCTGGACATCAGCAGGTTCTGATTGATGATACAGCCCGAAGCAAAAGCTCCGAAAAGGGCAATGATAATGAGATAAATCCAGACAGGAAAACTGCCCGAGAGAATCAGCATGATTAAGCCTATAAAAACTGTGCTGATCATGATTATTCCGAACGAATTAAAGCGTTCCGATAATTTACCCGCGACGAGTGAACCTGCTATCCCGCCGACAAAAAAGAAAGCTGTAGCATAGGCGGCCCTGCTCTCCGGCATTCCGAAAAATTTTACAAAGATTGTAGGCAGAAAGTTCAGAACAGCGGTCACAGAGATCACCCTAAGAATGACCGAAAACAGAAACAGTGAAAATTTTACAGCCTCGCCGCGTTCCAGGCGCTTGCCGTTACGGGCAGCACGGCCCTCATTCAGGTATTCGGGGGAAGCATCATTAATTGAATCTGATAACCTGTAAACTACCCCCATTATAACGGCAGGAACTGCAGTCACGATGAGAACACCGCGAACTCCGATACGGCTGAGCAGAAACCCGTTAACAAGAAACATCAAAAGAATCGCAGCAGTACCGAAACATTCATACAGTCCGAGAACCCTGCTTTTATTAACTGTATATGTTTCGTCGATTACCGCATACATAACCGGATGAAAGGTGCTAACCCCGATAGCTGTAACCGATATGAGTACGAGGAAGGTCGGCAGGTTAGGAGCAAAGCTTGAAGCAATGAGCCCTGCTGCGGATAGAAGGAAACCGTAACTCATGATCAGTTTTCTTGACATTTTATCAGAGAGCCTGCCGATTACAAATGAACCTGCAGCGGTGAACAGCAGATATATAGTCAGAATGCCTCCGGCCTGTGTAAAGTTCAGATCATAACGCGCAAGCAGCGCAGGAAGAACCAGGGGTAGAATAAACCAGAAGAGATCATTGGCGCTGTGGCCCAGGAGTTTAGATTTCATTCTTCTACAATAGCACCATCAGGACTGCAAATGCAATAAACAGGAAGCCGGTAAGAATCTTTATTATTCCGAGGTTGGTCTGAAACTTTTTTGTAATCCTCTTGGAGGTGATACCGAGGAATACTACAATAAACACTGCAGCAAGCGGAAGAATGAATGCGATATTGTAAAGAGCCAGGTACAGAAATCCGGAAGCAGCCTTGTCGGTCTGAATGATGTAGGTGATTGTCGGGAAGTAGATCTGCCCGGTGCATCCCAGCTCAAATATTG
>DMKD01000349.1 GCA_003454605.1 Spirochaeta sp.
GATAGACCTCGGCGCCTGCCCTTACAATCCCCTTCCCGGTAAGAGCAAAGGGTCTGATGCGTTTCGGAAGATCCATAATACCGCTGTAATCGCGCCGCAAAATATTCTTTTTAGCAGCCTGCTGCTGAGTAAGAGCTTTACGTCCGATGAAATCACCCTTCAAAGGTGATAGGCTCACCGCAAAACCGGCAAGCGCTATTGCGAATATTGGGATTTCCTGACCGGCCGGATCTGTACCCAGTTCATGCCCATATAGCGGCAGCCCCGCCTCAAGCCTAAGGGTATCGCGGGCACCGAGTCCTACAGCGTGAGCACCATCTTTAAGCAGCAGGTCCCATAATCTGCAAGCCTTTTCGGCCTCAACAAACAGCTCAAAGCATATTGGTTCGCCGGTATACCCCGTCCGGGCAATTTTCACAGGGATATCAGCAAACACGGCCTCTGAAAGCGCGTTTCGCATCGGCTCAGGAATCTGCCCGGTACTGAGATTATTTTGAAGAATATCGCGTGAGGTAGGTCCCTGAAGGCTAATCATAGCAATTTCATCACTCTCATCACGGAGTTCTGTACCGGAGAAATCGTTAATATACTTTTGAAGATGTTCCAGGTCTTTCTCCCTGTTACCCGCATTAACAACTAGCAGCCATTCTGAGGAATCGAATCGGTAGAGATATGCATCATCGACGGCACCGCCGTTTTCATTCTGAATTATGGTATACTGGGCCTGTCCGGGCTCAAGCCCTGCGGCATTATTACTAAGTACATGCTGGAGGAATTCGAGCGCACCATCACCTGAAAAAACAAAGCGCCCCATATGCGATACATCAAAGATTCCCGCACCCTTTCTTGTAGAAAGATGTTCGGTAATTATTCCGGCAGGATACTGAACGGGCATATCCCATCCGCCGAATTCCATCATCTTTGCACCTAACCCGATGTGCCGGTCATATAAAACTGTCTTCTTAAGTTCGTTCATATTTTATCTCCCTGCTTTCTCAGGATATACGCTTTACCTCAGTTTTGTCAATTTTTATTAAGCTTTTCTACAGTTTTACAGTAAATATCTTCTGTTTTATGCACAATCACAGTGCGGCATCCGTAAACCTCTTCAAGCTAAACATCATTATACCATAGATAAAGAGCTGCTTGATTGCCCGGGCTCTATCGATATGATATAATTATTTTGTGATTTTTAAATCTGTTCAAAAAAAGACATTGCACGACGACTCTTCAGATCTTGAATTCTGGTTATCAAAATCACCTATTGAAAGATTGAATGCCGTGGAATTTCTAAGGAAGCAGTTATATGCTGAATATCCCGAAAGACTTCAAAGAGTTTATACAATTACTAAACTTAAATAATGTTCGCTATTTGGTTGTCGGCGGATATGCTGTTGCCTATCACGGCCATCCTCGTTCGACTGGAGATATTGATTTCTTCTTAGAATGTACTTCGCAAAATGCCCTTGTTGTAAAAAAATGTCTTGATGACTTCGGGTTTAGATCACTTGATATTACAGTCAAAGATTTATCAACACCAAATCAGATTATTCAAATGGGATACCCTCCCCTTAGGATTGATTTATTGACATCAATTGACGGGATCTCATTTAAAGAAGCCTGGATAAACCGAGACGTTGTCGAACTCGAGAAACTGACAATCAATTTTATCAATAAAACTGATTTAAATACAAACAAGCTGAGTACTGGACGACTTAAAGACCAGGCTGATGCTGAAGAATTAAAATAGCTGGCAGATTTACTCGTAGTACTGCCGTAACTCTTCCGCTATCACAGGAATCCTGTCTGAATTATGCGGAATGGAGTAGCCCACAAGAAAAGGCGAAGTAACCCATCTTGATACTAACTTACATATAATAGAGTTTTTCCAATTGTAGAAAAACAAATTATAGCTGCTGCATTGTTTCTGCATGTATTTGATAATACCCGGCAGGTTGTCAGCTATAAAATTATCATTGCGGGGTTTCGTGATTATATTAATTTCTGTTGAACAGGCATTCGGTAAGGTTGATATATTTATAAGACAATCATCTTCTCTGTAGATTTCAATTCCTTCAAAGATTTCATCCTTTATATTTTCTCTGTAATCGACATTTTTCAGCCCTACTATCTGCATATGCTCATGCTCTACACTGCCGCCCGACAGGAATCCGTGATTCTTGAAAAATACGACAGATTTATAGTCTCCACCGGCGTCCATTTCAAGCCAATGGTTTATACCGAAAGAAATAAGCCTGCGAAGATGTGCATTATCATATGTAGTCATGTTTTCAGAACATTTATCGGTTTCGATAAGCAGCAGCTGATAAGTATCTGCCAAAGAGGGAAATTTATTTTCCAACAGGATAATAGGACCGTCTTCTACAATAATATTTGTAAGTTCTTCACGATTACAGAATGGACATGATGAACTGTTTTCTCTGTATTTGATCTTTTCTTTTATGGTCTCGACAACAAAAGTCAGGTGTTTTTCTTCTTTCATTAAATACAGAATACATCAAGCATGACGGTGAATCAAGGAGCCCTGCTCATCAGCAGCAGTTTAAAAATGTCTCGATCATATATACGGGACAGGATACTAATTCAAACTCAATTTCCCGTTGTTCATCTTTGCTGCGAACGGATGTAAGAACTTTCTTCTTTGACGGGGGATTTATATCAAAACGATATGCCGTTTTTAATCCGGTCTTTGCTATCAACTGGTGTACTGACCGCAGGCTGCCTGATTTTCCGGACTTGACCTCAATTATTACCAGCTTCCCCTCATTACTGATAACAAAATCAACTTCTGCATTAGTTGATTTACCCTCTCTCAGCCAGTAAAATAATTCAGGAGGCTCTAAACCGTCGAATCTATATGCCAGATGCTGGGCAGCAAACTGCTCGCTGATATTACCTTTATTTATTAACGCGGTATTCTCATTCGCAAAATCATCCCATCCAAGACCGGACATATAGACACTCAAACCGACATCAAGAAAGTAAAGCTTATACACCCCAGGATTAATAGTCGACTTCAACGGTATTCCTGAACATCTTGAATGATAGGCAGGTAAAGCGATTCTTGCCTTTACAAGAGCGTCGACAGCCTCCTTCAGCCGGCTTGACGTAAGCTCTCTGCTGATATTCGCATATTTGACTTTTTGCCCCAGATGCAGAGGGATATAATTAAAGACCATGTCGATGCTCTCAGGAGATATCCTTTTTTTATATTTTCCGAAATCATCCTTATATGTGGAAATTATTGACCTGTGAACATCTCTGGATGCGAGGACACTGTCCTCAGCAATACCTGCCTGAACAGCTTCAGGCATTCCCCCGGTAAAGATATACTCTTTATAGTATTCTTTCAAATTATTGAAAGCTGACAGTGACGGTGATGCAAAATCGATCTCATGCATGCTTTCTTCCAGTATTTCCTTATTCCTTGCAAGCATAACCTCACGAAAACTCATTGGCCCCAGATGATAATAACTGATTCGTCCTACAGGCATTGAGATCTCTTCGTCTCCCAATACAAATTCCAGTAATGATCCCGCGGCAATCACAGGGATCTCTGGTGTTTCCTCATTTAAATATCTTAAAGCACTCAATGCGGCAGGGCAGTTCTGAATTTCATCGATAAACAGTAAAGTATCAGGAGTAATTTTCTGTTCTTTGGTCAGCTCAATTTCCCTGATTATTTTTTTCCCCTGCATTGACTGCCATATTGAGACTGCAGGAAACTGCTCCAGATTAATTTCCAGAAGCTCCTTATTGCGCGAAGCAGCAAAATTCCTGACAAGTGTAGATTTCCCGACCTGCCTGGCCCCGCGGATAACCAGAACTTTTCTTCTATCACTGTCCAGCCAATTATTCAGATGTGCTTCTGCAAAACGTTTCATAATTAATAAAATAGCTCAATTATCAATGCAAATGGGGTCAATTACATTAATTTTTAAATATTTTTGGGGTCATTTTAAACCTGATTATTCTTTTTCCTAACCTTTAAATGACTGCCAATCTGTCGGAGTCTATTTGGATAGCGTCATATAGTTTTTTTATAATGGTTTAATCCATTTCCCCACCTTTCTTCAGAACAGATTCAATGGTCTTCCGGTAGCTCTCCAATATTTTCTCGTCAAACAACTCTGCTCCAGGATACAACATCAACTGTTATTATGACTGTGAGACGCTCAAAGGAGATGTTCTCACGCTTTGCAAGATTCAGCATCGACTCCCAGATAGCATCAAGCCGCGATATCAGGTTGGCCATGGTCTTGAAAACCCATCCATAGTTGCTCTTCATTTCATCAGTGATTTCTACAAACTGCTCCCGGGAGAGTGGCGGAGTATCGATTGTTACCGCACTGGCAGATATTGCCTCCTGGATCGCCTCAAGCACTCGGGTAATGACAAACTATAGATCAGATACTTTCGGACGTCTTTGATAAACCGGTTTGCTCTGCGCTTTGAAAACATAGGCTACTATAACCCGTAAAGATTCCTTTGCTGCATCAATCATTGCAATAATATTGACAGCTTATAGCGACGGTAATACTATGCCTTTATGAAACATCTATACGCAATAGGCACCTACACCACAATTCAACCCCAGGTACCAAATGCATGTGGAAAAGGCATTTCGGTTTTGGAATTTAATAGCACAACCGGCGGGCTTACTGTGAAAACAGTTTTCAAGGAGGTTGCTGACCCGACTTATTTGAACTGGGATGCGGTAGGCCGAAAGTTGTATACCATAACCGAAGACCCTCATTCCAACGGCCGGATAAGCAGCTTCTCTATAGACAGCGAAATGAACTTCATTGCCGGAAAGACCTTAGAAGGTCCCGGAAAAGCCGGTTGTCATCTTGAGTATTATGCGGATATCAACCGATTGTATGCTGCGGCTTATGGGAGCGGCAGCCTGACGGGATACTTAATCAGCGGCGGAGAACCGGAGAAAAACGTCTGCCGTTCCGCCTACTCAGGCTGCGGCCCAAATACTGCACGGCAGGAGGCTTCACATGCACACCAGGTACTGCGGAGCGTTGATAAAAACCGCCTCTATGTCTGCGATCTCGGTAGCGATACTATTTGGATGCATGACCTTGATGCTGAGGGAAATGCCGGAGAACCTGTAGCCGCGCTCAAAGTTCCAGCCGGATACGGCCCGCGTCATCTCGCATTCGATCCATCATCACCCTTTGTTTACATTCTCGGTGAACTGGAACCAAGACTTGTTACAGCCAGAATCACCGGTGACGGATCTATGAAGATTCTCGCAGATTCCGCCACGGTTAAAGAACTTGAAGGAAACCCGGCTAATCCAGCTGCAATAAAGATTCACCTCTCGGGAAAAACTATAGCTGTATCAAACCGTTTTCGGGATACAATCGGAATATTCAGCATTGAGTATAATGACGGAGAGCCTGCACCGGTCTTAAAAGATGAGTTCACATGCCGCGGCAAGACACCGCGAGATATTGAGTTCAGCCCCGACGGTCGATGGCTCATGATTGCGAATCAGGATTCTGATAATATCGAGGTTAGACGGTTCAATACAGAAACGGGAATGCCGGAGAATGAATGGGCCCCCGGTCTAAAACTCGGAACACCGGTATGCATTACCAGGCTTGAAGGATTAGGGTAATATGATTTAATATTATTCTGCGCCGAAGCGAAGCGGAGCTGCGGACAGAGGGGCCGGGTGAGCGCCCCAAAAAGTATTATTAAGCTATTTCAGCTTATCCATAAGCCAGGCCATATTCTCTCCGAGGGTTGTCATGATGCCGGCACCCTCGGTATCTTTTTCAAAATGACCCGGGGCTGCGGCTGTTCCGACATTCCAGTATGAGGAACCGGGCACTACCATTTCCTGAACAAGGAAAAAATTGTTTATGGCTTGGAAGACATTGAGCGAGCCCGCTCGCCTCGCAGGACTTACCGCAGCACCGACTTTATGCTTTAGAAGCCCCTGCCCCCGGCAGACTCGGCCCGCACGGTCGATGAGAGCCTTGGTCTCGGTT
>DMKD01000401.1:0-6633 GCA_003454605.1 Spirochaeta sp.
CCAACGGGGCCGGAAAATCAACAACAATAAGAATGATAATGAATATTATAAAGCAGGACTCGGGCAAGATTCTCTTTGACGGTAGAGAAATCCGCGAGGCAGATAAGGATCGCATCGGCTATATGCCGGAGGAGCGGGGGCTGTACAAGAAGGTCCCGGTTGATGAACTGCTGGTTTTTCTTGCTGAATTGAAGGGGATGCCCGCAGCGGAGTCTCAAAAACAGATGGATCCTTTTCTTAAGCGATTTGGGCTTATGGAATGGAAGAAGAACATGACCGATGATCTGTCGAAGGGAATGAGTCAGAAAATTCAGTTCATATCTACTATTTTGCATGATCCTGATATTATCATTCTAGATGAACCATTCTCGGGTCTTGACCCGGTCAGTGCCGATCAGATGAGCGGGATGATTGCCGAGCTGCGGGATAAGGGGAAGACTATTATCTTTTCGACGCATATCATGGTTCATGCCGAACAGATCTGCAACAAGATCTGCATCCTTAGCGAAGGGGCTGTAAAAACCTCGGGAACAATTTCGGAGGTGAAGAGCAAACATGGGCGTAACACCGTAGTTATTGATTTTGAGGGAAGTGCTGCATTCATTAAGGAGCTGCCTTTTGTCAGCGAGCTGATAGAATGGCCGGGCTCATGCGAGGTTTCACTGACAGATGAAACCGATGCCGACCAGAAACTTCTTAAAGCCGCTTCTGAAAAACTGAAGATCAGTCGTTTTGAACTGCAGCGGCCGAGTCTTCACAAGATATTTGTTGATCTTGCCGGTGATGCTGAAGGGGGTAAACATGCATAAATTGTGGGTGATGATTAAATACAATTTCAGGAGGACCGCTGCCAGGAAAAGTTTCATTGTTCTTACCATATTGGGGCCGATTATTATAATCGCTATGGCTGTTCTTCCCGGCCTGCTGGCGCAGCGCAGTTTCGGTTCGGTTAAAGACGCGCGTGTTGCTGTATACGGTGATGGCGGCGGTCTTGCCGATACCCTTGTAACAGCAAGCCCGAATTTTCTGACGATTTACCGCACCGATGATTTTGAATCAGCCCGTGAAGAATGCTTTGACGGTACTCTCGACGGTGTTCTGGTGCTTCCGGATAATGCGATGGATGCCGAGGTTCTCAGTTTTTATACCCGGGGTGGAAGCAACATCGTCATGACCGAGACGGTGCGCAATACAATTGGCCATATTCTCACTGGTCTTCGGGCTGCCGAGGCTGGAATTGACCAATCGCAGGTCGCAAAGTTGACAGCTGTACCTTCATTCGATATTGTGCAGCTTAATCGTGACGGCGGCGACAAAGCCGGGCAGGATTTCAACGATTTCATCTATACAGCCATAGCCTTCATCATGCTGCTGTATATGACAACGCTGCTATACAGTCAGATGATCGGCCGCTCGGTTGTAACCGAAAAGACGAGCAAGACTGTAGAGGTGATGCTTTCATCGGTAAGACCGTCAACGCTTATGATCGGCAAGATCGCCGGTATGGGAATTGCAGGCATCGTACAGTATTCTGTCTGGATTGCTGTTTCACTGCTGCTTATGAAGGTGGTCGGTCCGGCATTGAAAATCGAGCTGCCGTCGCTGTTGTCAGCCGATATGCTCGGATACCTGATACTATTTTTTCTACTGGCGTTTTTTCTATATTCGGGCTTGTACGCGGTTTGCGGAGCCCTGGCTGAGGACGAGCAAAGCTACGGACAGCTGCAGATACCCTTCATCATTCCGCTTGTGGTGCCCATGGTAATGATCTCTTATCTAGTTATGAATCCCGAGGCGCCGGTAACTGTGTTCCTGTCGTTTTTCCCGCTTACCGCACCCATGACGATGTTTGTTCGTATCATCGTTTCACCTCCTGGTATGCTGCACATCATAATCTGTGTCGCAATAATGCTGGTTACGATTACAGCGGTAGCTATTGGTTCAGGTAAAATTTTCAGGCTGGCGATTCTGCGGACGGGAAAGAGCCTGAAACTGAAGGACGGGCTGAAGCTTCTATTTCAGAAAGGGGAGTAGGTTAGCTGATGTGGGATCTTTACAGGTTCCCAATTATTATGTTTACTATTTCTTCAGGGCTTTGATCTATTGATACGGAAATACTGTCACGCGGCGGCTCAAGGCTGTCGAATTGCGACTGCAGCAGCCGTTGCGGCATGAAGTGGGCATTACGCTTTTTCAAACGCTCTGCAACCTGATCAAAGCTGCCTTCGAGGTATACAAATACGGTCTGACCTCCTATCCCTCTGCAAAGTATGTCGCGATATGCCTGTTTCAGGGCGGAACAGGCAAGTACCGCACCTGTGTCGAGGTTTTCACGGGCTAGTCCGTTCAGGTCCTCGAGCCAATCCAGTCTATCGGCATCGTTTAAAGGCTGGCCGGAAGTCATCTTTTTGATGTTTGCTTCAGGGTGGTAATCATCACCGTCAAAAAAAGGCAGGCCGAGTTTCTTAGCAAGCAGGATGCCCACAGTAGATTTGCCGCAGCCGGAGACGCCTATAACATAGTAGATCATATAAGTGATCATAATTTGATTTTTGTTTCTTGACAAGCTCTCTGGTATATAGTAAAAAACTAATATGATTATTACTGATAAAGCAAAGGGTCCTCTGAAGGAATTTGCGGATGCTAAACCCGGTAGGGTTTTCACCGTCTTTATTCAGGGGCATGGATGAGGCGGTCCACAGGTAAACATGGCTCTGGATGAGTCTGATGAAAAACTGACCGCCCTTGAACATGAGGGTTTTACGTTCCAGTTTGAAGAACGTTTAAAACAAGTTGTAGAAAATATTGTTATTGATTTCAGTGACAGTTTCTGGCAGAAAGGCTTAACAATAAGAACTGCCGCCGGGGGAACCTGCTGAGGATGAAGACTGGCTAAATGCCGGTCTTTTTTTTGGGCGTTCCCCGCAGCAAAGCTCCGGGTCCGGCTTTTCGAGGGTTCCGCCTGAGCCGTCACCGGCCCAGGCCTAAAACCGGCGATTGCCGGTTCCGCCTCTCCAATCCGTAACGCGGTACTATTATAACCACGGACCTTTCAGGTACACGGAAGGCACGGTGTGTTTTTTCACTTACGGATTTTTTATCTTGTTTGCACTCCTGTAATTTCATTTTAAAGCCTGTTCCTGAAAAATAAAGGTCAAGCTCTGTTCATTCCTTCGGAACTCAACCTTGATTTTTCAGAAAGCAGGCTCAATTGCTGAATTACATGTCTATTTCTGGTATTAAAGTCGGCTATCTGTTCAATTTCAAGAGCAGCCGTCTCAAATGGCAGCGCATGGTGCTGTAAGGCTGCCATTTGCATTAAATTGACAAAACGTACAGAAAAACGTACAATTGCATGGTGGAGGATATCCTATGGATGCAATTAGCTACACCAAGGCCAGACAGAACCTCGCAAAAACGATGGAGTCGGTTTGTGCAGATCATGAGCCGGTGATTATTACCAGTAAACACGATAAAACGGTTGTTATGATGTCGCTCGAGGATTATAACTCAATGGAAGAAACAGCCTACCTTCTTAGAAGTCCCAAAAATGCCAAAAGGTTGTTCGAAGCGATTGAAGAGCTTGAGAGCGACGGCGGGAAAGAGCATGATCTGGTAGAATGAAAATTGTATTTGCCGAACCTGCCTGGGAGGATTATCTCTATTGGCAGAATCAGGACAGAAAAATTTTGAAGCGTGTAAATAATCTTATTAAGGAAATATCTATAAACCCATATGAAGGGGCGGGTAAGCCTGAGAAACTGAAGCATAACTATGCGGGCTACTTCTCCCGCAGGATTACGGATGAACACCGAATCGTCTACCGCGTTGATTCGGATTCGTTATTAATGGCACAATTACGCTATCATTATTGAGGTTGGTGTATCATGAAAAGAGTTCTATTATCTCCTATCGTAAAATGGGTCGGAGGCAAACGCCAGCTGCTTTCTGAAATTGGCAGCAACTTTCCGAATGATATAAGCAACGGCAGTTGTCCCTATTACGAACCTTTTGTGGGGGGCGGGGCTGTGCTGTTCAATTTGAAACCTCATAATGCTGTTATAAATGACAGGAATGAGGAACTGGTCAACGTATACCGGATTATCCGGGATGAACCTGAGGCTCTCATCAATGAGCTTGGAAGACACAGGAATGAGAGCGATTATTTTTATGATATCAGAACTATGGATCGAGATGATGCCGTTTATTCGGGGCTCAATAATATCGAGCGTGCTTCAAGAATCATATTTTTAAATAAAACCTGTTATAATGGTTTGTACAGAGTAAACAAATCCGGTCAGTTCAATGCCCCATTCGGCCGATATCGAAATCCTAATATTGTTAATGAGCATAAAATCAGGGCAATCAGTGATTATTTTAATACTGCGGATGTGAAGATTCTCAATACCGATTTTGAAACTGCTCTTGATGGTATTTCCCCGGGGGCCTTCGTCTATTTTGATCCTCCCTATGATCCGGTATCGAAGAGTGCAAATTTTACCGCCTACGCAAGCAATGGTTTCTGTCGTGATGATCAGATTCGGTTAAAAAAATGTTGTGACCGTCTAAACAAATCAGGGGTGAAATTCCTGCTGTCAAACTCAGCTACTGATTTTATACGTGATCTTTATTCGGACTATCACGTAACAATTATTAAGGCAAACCGGGCGGTAAACTCAAAAGCGGATAAGCGCGGTGCCGTTGAGGAAGTGTTAGTCAGAAATTATTAAACAATATTTGACATATTTATGTCACAGTAGTATTATTAATTCATGAGAACAACAATTCGCATGAAAGACGAATTACTCCAAAAAGCCAAGATTGAGGCGGCAAAAAACAGGATAAGCCTCACAGCCTTTATCGAAGAAGCTGTTGAACAGAAACTGCAGTCCGACAATTCCCCTCCGGAAAGCGTCAATGATTTCAAGATTATTACATTCGGCAGTGGAGGTGTGAATGCCGGAGTAGATTTGAATAACGGCGAATCACTCCTTGATCTGATGGAAAACTGATGTACCTGTTTGATGTAAATATCTTTGTTCATATGCACAGGAATGATTCATCTGAGCATGAGAAGGTTTTTGATTTTGCTCTCGATGTTCTTCAGGGGACTAAGGTCTTCGGTTATTCTCCGCTTGTGTTGAGCGGATTCTTAAAAGTAGTGACCCATCCGAAAATATTCAGAGAACCTACTGATTTCAATACTGCAATCGCATTTACCGAATCTATTATAGAACATCCCAATTCCAGACCAGTTCTGCCCGGGGAAGCTCAGCAGCATATATTCAGACATCTGTGTTATCAGCTGAAACCGACCGGTAATTTTTTCCCTGATCTGTACTATGCTGCTTTGGCAATTGATTCAGGTTGCTGGTGGGTGACATGCGATGAAGGTTTTAAACGTTTCCCCGGTCTGGATGTGAAGATATTATAGTTAAGCTTCCCAGCTCTCCCGCTTGGGATATCTGTAGTATTTTCTGCTTGAGTATCCCAGTGTGAATACCAGCCCAATCCGCCTGTCGGCAGGCACTCCAACCTTTCTGCGCAGCTTCTTTGTAAATAATGCCGCCTCTGCAAAACCTATCATGCATGCGCTGATTCCGCGGGCATGAGCTGTGAGCATCATGTTCTCACCGGCCAGAGCGCAGTCAGTGCGGCCGAAACGTTTTCCTTTCGCTGGGTAGGTTAGTACCACTACTGCAGGAGCTTGAAAGAAGAATGCATCTGAACTGCCTTTGAAAGTGTCTTCAATGCGTGTTCTGTAATCCTCAAGAAGGCTTTTTGCACCGTACCGCCCGAGACCGGCCAGTTTTATCAGCATTTTCCCTGCAGGACTGAGTCCTATATCAACGACTCTTTTCAATATACCGCAGATCAGCAGTGAAGCCTTTCGGACATCATTATCAAGAAGAACTATAGATTTTACCTGACGGCTGTTTGAGGCTGTTGCAGTCAGTTCTCCTGCACTTATTATTGCTTTAAGATCATCCGGATCTATCGGCTGCTCTTTGTAGCTGCGCACAGATCGTTTACTTTTAATCAGATGCTCGAATGCTGCTACTGCATCAGGGGATGATGCAAATTCGGCTGTACCGGCAGGATAGGACTGCAGCTGTTCACCGTCCGCTCTGACAGCACCGACCGGACATATCATTGCACAATGGCTGCATTCAATACATCCGCTCGATGCAATTTCTGCAGTTTGGCTATTTTTATCGATTGTTATTATTCGCGAAGGACAATCCGCAGCGCATAGTCCGCAGAAGGTGCATTCAGTACTGTTTATTTCATAGGTCATTCAATTATCCTTAAACCGATTTTATTTATCTTCGAGTTTATACGCAAGTATCATTGCATGTCTTTTCTCGGTTTCGGCCAAGCTGATCCCGCATCTGTCGACGCTGTAGTATATCGATTCATTGTGTGAAAAGAAATACCCTGAAACTGAACCCGTCTTATTTAGAAGCGGAATTTCCCGAGTAACAAATCTTCAGATTATGAATAGAAGCAGAGCTATATTTTTTTTGTAGTAAGAGGCATAATAAGAAAAACTGGAGGCTATAAAATGTCAGTCTTTGTAAATCGTACTCTGAATATGAAAAAGATTAAGCTCATCGGTTTTGATATGGATTA
>DMKD01000401.1:6650-11492 GCA_003454605.1 Spirochaeta sp.
AACCGTCTGGTTGAGGCCTTCGGTTATCCGGAAGCAGTTCGGACGCTCGAGTTCGATTTTAACAGGGCAATAGTAGGTCTTATTATCGATAGACGAAATGGTTATTTAATTCAGTTGAGTCGTTATAACAAGGTCAAATCCTCCCGCTTCGGTACTGAGGAAGTCCCTTTTTCCGTGCAGAACCGTATATATGAAAACAGGGCTATCGATCTGCATGATACCGATTTTGTAAGTCTGGACACTTCTTTCGCTATTTCACACGGGGTGCTCTTTTCTCAGTTGGTACAGCTTAAAAAAGAGGGTCATAAGCTTCCTGATTATTATGATCTGGAAGGTAATATTATGGAGGCAATAGATAGTCTCCACAAAGACGGTACCCTGAAGACAGAACTCAGTAAAGATTTTGATTCTTATGTTATTAAAGACTCACGGGTAAGTCAGATGCTGGAGCGCTACAAGAGTGCCGGAAAAAAACTGATGCTCATTACAAATTCTGACTACGCATACACAAGAATTCTTCTGGACTATGCGGTAAATCCTTTTTTGAAAAAGCATTCACGTTGGCAGGATGTTTTTGATGTATCCATCACCCTTGCTGACAAACCAAGATTTTTCGAGCAGAAGAATCGTTTTCTCCAGATTGATTTGGAGACAGGCCTGATGTCAAATCATGAAGGTCCTGTAACCGAAGGTTTGTATCAAGGCGGCTGTTCCCGAATCCTCCAGAAGGATCTTGGGCTGGCAGGAAGTGAAATCCTCTATATTGGTGATCATATCTATGGAGATGTTGTATCAATCAAGAAACAATGCGACTGGCGCACAGCTCTTGTCCTTGGAGATCTGGAAGTTGAAATGGAAGGCCTTAGAAAATCTCAGGCAGTGCAGGAATCCATTGACGCTCTTATGGAGGAAAAGGAAGAGCTGGAAGATAAGATCAATATCAATGATATAAACCGATATGAGGGTAAATCTGTCAGCAGGAAGGTTCTCGATGATTTATACAGCAGAATTGATGCCCTCAATTCCAGAATTTCAGACCTCATAGTTAAATACAGGTCATTCTTTAACCCATTTTGGGGTGAAATCCTGCGTGCGGGATCGGAAGAGAGTCGTTACGCTGAGCAGGTTGAAAGATATGCTTGTATCTATATGACCCGGGTATCAGATCTCTACGACCATTCACCTCGTACCTATTTCAGGCCTAGAAAACGAGTCCTTCCCCATGAAGCAGCAGCATGGAGCTGCCGGGAATAATAAAAACAATGAGAGTCATGTGAATTCCTAACCAGACTTCGTTGATGCCTGCGTTGATTATCAAGAATATGCGTCATGAACAATACTCTCGCCTGGGATGTAAGCGGTCATTATGATCCCTATAGCTGCATTGATATTGATCCGGAACGAATATATATGCAATCAAAACAGTAATGCTTTATCACAATAATTTGATTTTTTACTTTACATATGTAAAAATAAGGATAGTAGTCTTTACAAAAGACAAAATATTGACTAAGTTTAACATAAGCTAAGTATATTAAATATTGACATTCGGAGGCTATAATGAAGCTGTCAAAAGCAATACATAAAGAATTGTACCTGAAAATGGTACAGACCAGAAGATTTGAAGAAACTGCTGCAAGGTTATTCGTTGAGGGTAAGGTTCATGGAACCGCCCACTTCTGTATCGGTGAAGAAGCAACCGGTGTAGGCGTATGTACACCGCTTGAGGTGGAAGACTATATTCTACAGACGCACAGGGGGCACAACCAGGGCATAGGTAAGAACATGGACATCAAGAAAATGATGGCTGAGTTCCTGGGAAAAGAAACCGGTTACTGTAAAGGTAAGGGCGGATGTATGCATATCGCCGATTTTTCAGTTGGAAGTCTTGGTGCAAATGGTATTGTAGGTGGAGGAATCCCCCTGGCCACTGGCGCGGCACTTAAGCAGCAGTACAACAAAGAAGACAATATTACAGTGTGTTTTTTTGGGGACGGAGCAACCAATGAAGGTTCTTTTCATGAATCACTGAACCTTGCAGCTGCATGGAAACTGCCGGTACTTTTTGTATGTACTAACAATTTTTATGGAATGTCAACAAGTACCAAGATATCAATGGCCATCGATGATATTTCAATCCGCGCTAAAAGTTACGGAATGAAGGGCCTGGCTCTCGACGGTAATGATGTTGTTAACATTTATGAAGAAACAATAAAGGCAAAAAAATATGTTCTTGAGAATGGCCCGATGCTGATGGTTCTGAATACCTATCGCTGGATGGGTCACTCAAAATCTGATGCACAGATTTACCGAAGTAAAGATGAAGTCAACGAGTGGAAGAAGAAAGACCCCATCAAGAAGCACAGAGAATTTATACTAACTGAGAAGATAATGACTGAGGCTGAGCTGGATGCAATTGATGTTCAGGCTGCCCAGGACATTAAGGATGCTGTTGATTTTGCAGAAAACAGTCCCGAACCCAAGATCGAAAACATCTTTGATGATGTTTATGCATAGGAGAAAACCATGAGAGATATAACATACGCGCAGGCGTTAAATGAGGCGATGAGTGAAGAAATGCGCCTGGATAAAAATCTCATCTTTATAGGTGAAGATATTGGAGTATACGGAGGAGCATTCGGTGTATCAAAGGGAATGTTTGAGGAGTTCGGATCAGAAAGGGTGAAAGATACTCCGATCTCTGAGCAGGTAATCACCGGATGTGCCGCAGGTGCTTCCATGACAGGTCTTAAAACCATTGTCGAATTGATGTTTTCCGACTTCATGACCCTTGCAATGGATCAGCTTGCAAACCAGGCTGCAAAGAACCGATTCCAGTTCGGCGGACAGGGAGCTGTCCCTATGGTTCTCAGAGCCCCCGGCGGATCAGGCACAGGTGCTGCTGAACAGCACAGCCAGAGTTTAGAGGCTTGGGTAGCCCATGTGCCCGGTCTTAAGGTCGTAATACCTTCAACTCCTGCTGATGCAAAGGGCCTTCTAAAGGCATCAATAAGAGACAACAACCCGGTTGTTTTTCTTGAGCAGAAGCTTCTCTATAGGCAAAAAGGTCCTGTAGCTGAAATTGGTGAAGATGAGATCATCCCCCTCGGTGAAGCAGATGTTAAGCGTGAGGGACGTGATCTAACTGTTATCACATACGGACGAATGGTTCCCCGCAGCCTCAAGGTTGCCGAAGATATGGCAAAAGATGGTGTTGATATCGAAGTAATCGACATCAGAACCCTCGTTCCGCTCGATAAGGAAGCCCTTATCAAGTCAGCGAAGAAGACTGGAAAGGTTCTCATTGTGCACGAAGCATGCCAGACCGGTGGATTCGGCGGCGAGCTTGTTTCAGTTGTTGTAGACAGCGACGCTTTTTTCTACCTTGATGCTCCCGTAAAAAGACTCGGCGGACTGGATGTTCCAATCCCTTATAACCCTAATCTTGAAGCACAGGTTGTACCGACAGAAGAAAAGATAACAGCTGCAATTAAAGATCTGTTGTAGATCAGGAGAATTGATAAAATTGTACATCCGTGTATAATTTTATCTTGAAGTTTGAGAAACAAGACTTCTCAAACTTCAGCTCGCAAAACCGCCTTCCATGGCGGAGATATATATGGAGAAGTAAATGGCTGAAAAAATAATTATGCCCAAGACGGGCATGGCGATGGAAGAGGGCGTTATAATTGAATGGCTTATCAAGGAAGGTGATGTTGTTTCACAGGGCGATATAGTTGCCGAGATTGAAACCGATAAATCCAACATGGAACTTGAGTCTGATTATGACGGAACAATTCTAAAGATATTATACCCGGCGGGAACTACTGTTCCTGTTGTTAAAACAATAGCCTGGATAGGAACTCCAGGTGAAGAACTTCCTGAAGAGGAAGCTGCAGCTCCTGCTGCTCCGGCGGAAGAACCAAAGGCAGATGCTCCGGCAGCAGCAGTTTCTGCACCGGCCGCGGCGTCAACCACTGCGGCCAAGGCTGACATGGTCGGTGACAGAGTTAAGGCTACTCCGGCGGCACGAAGGGCTGCAGGTGAGAAGAATGTGAACCTTACAGATATCGAGCCGGGCGGAAAGCACGGTGAGGTTCGTGAGAATGATGTTCTCTCTTCTCCGAGTGTTACCGCCACCCCTCTTGCAGCACGTGTTGCTGCTGATCAGGGAATACCTTTAGCAGATGTCGCAGGCTCCGGCTACGCAGGTAAGATTTTTAAATCGGACCTTGCAGCGTTGAGTGCGCTTGCGCCAATGTCCGGTGCGGTCGATGAGGCCTTTGTTCCGAACTATCAGGATGAGCTTGTTAAGCTTACAGGAATTCAGAAAATTACCGGTAAGAGAATGGTTCAGAGCCATACTGAAATACCGGTCGTTACCGAGAATGCAAAGGCTGATGTTACCGAGCTTCTTGCAATGCGCAAGAGCCTTAATGAATCACTTGGTGCAAAGATTTCTATCAACGATTTTGTTATGCTTGCAACTGCAAGAATGCTCAGGCTAAACCCCCGAATGAATGCAAGCCTCGCAGAAGGCGACCAGGTCTTGTATAAGGGAAGAATCAACCTTGGAATGGCCGTAGCAACACCTAAGGGACTGCTCGTTCCTGTTATAAAAGATGCCGATATGTATTCAATTACAGGTATTTCTGCAGCAGCGAAGGAACTCTCCGGCAAGGGGCGTGACGGGAAATTGCAGATGGACGAAATGGAAGGCGGGACATTCACCGTTTCAAACGTCGGAATGTTCGGTGTTACATCTTTCACCCCTATAATCAACCAGCCTGAAGCAGGTATACTCGGTGTATGTGCCGTTGAAGACAAGCTTGCGATGATTGA
>DMKD01000401.1:11503-17831 GCA_003454605.1 Spirochaeta sp.
CGTGTAGTTGACGGAGCCGAAGCAGCGATTGCTATCAAGACCCTCAAGGATTTCCTTGAAGCACCGCTGACAATCCTCGCGTAATTGCAGATAGGAGAATTATATGGCTGAAAATAAGTATGATGTTATTGTAGTCGGCGGCGGTCCCGCCGGTTACGTTGCTGCGATTAAGGCTGCTCAGATCGGTGCAAAAACCGCCTGTGTCGAGAAGGATGTTCTCGGCGGAACCTGTCTCAACCGCGGTTGTATTCCGACTAAAAACTTTTTGAAGAGCGCCGAGTTTCTCTATGAACTCGAAGAGGCGGCAAGCCGGGGTATCTCCCTTGCTTCAACCGAATTCAGTGTAGATATGCCGGCAGCTGTTAAGGCTAAAAACAGAGTTGTAAGAAAGCTTACCGGTGGTGTAGGTACTTTGTTAAAGGCAAATAAAGTCGATGTCTTCTATGGAACAGGTATTGCGAAATCAGCAACTGAAGTAGGTGTAAGCGGTGGGAAATCCGGGGAGCATACCCTAAGTGCCGGTGCAATCATCCTTGCAGGAGGTTCGAAGGCTGTAAAGCTTCCGATCCCGGGTGTGGAAAGCGAAAAGGTTCTCACGAGTGATGAGATTCTTGATATACAGGAAGTTCCTGCAGCCCTTGCTATTATCGGCGGGGGAGTGATAGGTGTTGAGATGGCAATGGTCTTTGCTGCATTCGGCAGTAAGGTGACCATCGTTGAGCTTGAGTCCAGTATCCTTCCGTTTATGGAAAAAGAAGCGGCTGACCTTGTCCTGAAGTCACTTAAAAAGAAGGGTGTCGATGTCAAAACCGGCATTGATCTTGATAAATTTGAAGAAACAAAAACCGGTATAAAGCTTGTACTCGGTAACGGTGAGACTGTCACTGCTGATAAGGCTCTGCTTTCGATCGGCCGTCAGGCAGATCTTTCCTGTGTTGATGGTTTGGGTATTGAAACAGAGCGGGGAAAGATCGTCGTCAATGATGAGATGGAAACGTCTGTCAAGGGCATTTTCGCTCCCGGTGATGTGAACGGACGAAAGATGCTGGCTCACGCCGCCTTCAAGATGGGCGAGACCGCTGCTGTAAATGCTGCAAAGCATGCAGGAGGAACAGGAAGTCCCTCTATAAAGGCTGATATGCGTTTTGTGCCATCGGTTGTATACTCGGTGCCCGAGGTGGCCAGTGTCGGACTCTCAGAGAAAGAAGCCGCCGAGCAGGCCTCGATTGCCGTCGGATACTTTCCCCTTGCAGCTAACGGACGTGCACTTGCAGCCGGAGCTCCTGAAGGTTTCGTAAAAGTGATTGCAGATGCCCGCTACGGGGAGATGCTCGGTGTGCATATTGTAGGTCACGGAGCTTCCGAGATCATCAATGAAGCCGCAGCCCTCATGGCTATGGAAATAACCGTACATGAGGTAGCAGAGATTGTTCACGGGCATCCCTCGGTATCAGAGGCTTTCATGGAAGCAGCAGCCGATTGTCTCGGTAAGTGCATCCATTTACCCCCTAAGAAAAATTAAAACTTCGTTTCAGTTTTTCTTTTGAAGATTTGCCGACCGGAAAGTCGGCAAACTTCCCAGAATAAACCTTTAGAGGATCAAGCATGAATAGAAGCCGGGACTTTCTGGTCGAAATAGCCAGACGATATTATATAGATGAAATTTCACAGCAGGAAATTGCTAAAGAGTATAAGCTATCCCGGCCTACTGTATCGAACATACTGAAACAATGCCGTGAAGAGGGTATAGTCGAAATCCGTATCCGCGAGAGTTCTGCATTTTCCCGCGGTTTAAGTGATCGCCTCCGAGACCGATTTGGATGCGAGACGGTTATAATTCCTTCAAACGAAGATCCCTCGGCTGTACTCAGTCGTGCCGGTGCCGAGGCTGCCGCCTTTGCATCTTCTGCTATAAATGACGGCATGAAGGTTGGTGTCGCCTGGGGAACCTCGCTCTTCCAGATGGTTCACCAGATGAAGCATCTGAATGTCGTCGACACCGAAGTCGTCCAGCTGATGGGCGGCCTGGGCGCATCCAACCCCCAGTATGACGGAGCCGATCTGGCCCGCGAATTATCCAAGCTGCTGAATGCACGTTATTATCCGCTGCAGTGCCCGGTGCTAGTGAAAAATATTGAGGTCAAAGAGATGCTTGTTTCTGAAAACGGTATCCGTGATACCCTGCAGCGGACCGGCGATATAGACATAGCCTTTGTCGGGATATCCTCAAATGATCCCGATAAGTCAGCCCTTGTAAAGGCCGGTTTTCTGACGCAGAGTGAGGCAGAGGACACCCTGCGGGCCGGAGCTTTAGGCCACATATGCGGATACAGCTACGGTGCCGAGGGGGAAATGCTTCCGCTTCCGGTTAACTACCGTATAATTGGCATCGAGTTTGAAAACCTTAAGAAGATCCCCGAGCGTGTAGGTATTGCCTGCGGAGCAGAGAAGGCTGATGCAATAAAAGCGGCTCTTACCGGCGGGCTTGTGACCACCCTCATCACCGACGAGGCAGCAGCCCTGAGGATATTGAGCTGAGATTGCAGTGTCTAACTTTTCCGAATTTTTGTCAGTAATCTTATAAACAGTACTTCAAAAAAATCTGTTTGACAGAACATATAACACCTTCTATCTTATAACTATGATGAAAATAGCAGAAAAATCACGGGTAGCACTGGGTTTCTTCAGGATTGATGATAAATCGAAAAAAGAAATCAATAATATGTTTGTATCGGCAATGGATACCGGCATCAATTTTTTTGATCACGCAGATATGTATGGAGGAAACCACAAATGTGAAGCAAGATTTGGTGAAAGCCTTGATATAAGTGATGATGTGAGAGAAAAAATTTTTATTCAAACAAAATGCGGGATTAGAAACGGAGTATATGGCAGCTATTATGATTCTTCCAAAGAACACATTTTAGATCGTGTAGATGGCAGCCTGAAAGCTCTGCAAACAGATTACCTTGATTACCTTTTACTTCATAGACCGGATACTTTAATTGAAGGGGAAGAAGTTGGGGAAGCATTTGACCAGCTGTACAGCAGCGGCAAAGTGCGAAAATTTGGTGTTAGTAATTTTACCCCTTCTCAATTGGAATATCTCCAAAAATACTGTAATCAAAAACTATGTATCAATCAGGTTCAGCTGTCCGTTGTTCATTCACCGATAATTGACAGTGGTCTCAATATGAATACATTTTTCGATGGCGGTATAGACAGAGACGGCGGCACACTTGAATATTCACGACTTAATGACATTACATTGCAAGCCTGGTCACCGCTGCAGTATGGGTGGTTTGAAGGTGTCTTTTTGGGCAGTGAAAAATACAGTGATCTGAATAAAGAGCTCAATCTCCTTGCTGACCGCTATAATGTTGACCCGATCACTATAAGTATTGCATGGATATTGAGACATCCCGCGAAAATACAGGCTTTGATCGGAACAACAAACCCTGAACGCATAGAAAAATGCGCAAAAGCAATGGAAATCCTTCTAACTAGAGAAGAATGGTACCACTTGTATATATTGGCTGGGCATAGAATTCTATGAAATTGTAGAACCTCATATTACAATATCTCTTGTTCAGCAAAGCTCGCGCCGGACGAAGTCCACAGCCTTCGCTGCCTCCGCATCAAGATCAGCCCCAGGCATTAAGTCTCGCCAGACACTGATATCACGTCCTACCTGTCCTCCGGGTTTAATAAAGGGTTCCATCACCAGAGGTCCTGTAAAATTTATGTCATCAAGGGCCTTCCTGATTTCAGCCCAGGGCATGCGTCCGCATCCGGGAGGTTTGCGGTTGGTTTCTCCGATATGCAGAGCCGACAGATAGGGTGCCGCAGTCTTTATGGCATCCGCGAATGAATCTTCCTCAATATTCATATGGAAGGTATCGAGCAGTATCCTGCAGTTCGGGCTGTCCACTTCTTCTACATAACTCACTGCCTCTTCACTTGTGTTAAGTAAGAACTGCTCAAACCGGTTGATTACTTCTACGTTCAGGACGACATCATTATCCTCTGCAGCCTTTACAAGTTCATTCATACTTTTTATGCTCTGCTCACGCACCGGGCGTTTGTCGGTCAAGCCAGGAGGCGGAACAGCCGGCCAGTAACTGTGAACCGTACCGCTGATCATCCTGCCGTCTATCGAGGAGACAGCCTTGATAAGCTCATGCACGAAAGAAACGCCCCGCAGCCTGACGCTCTCATCAAGGGAGGATACATCGTAATCCTTAGTTAAGCCGATACCGAACGACAGCGTAATTCCATTAGCATCAGCTTCAGCCTTCAGCTCCCGCCTTTTATCAGCAGGAAGGTTCAGAACGGAAGCTGCCTGAATCTCAAGCTGATCGAATCCGAGCATTTTTACTTTTGAAATGTAAGGGAAGAAGTCTTCGTCCCATGAATCTGCCCAATATGCATAGTAAATACCAATTTTTCTTTCCATGATGCCCAATTCTACACCCAAATAAAGAATATTTGTATATATATTTTTCTGCTTAAAAAGGGTAATATCCCGGACATGAAGAAGATATTTTCCCTGACTGACCCGAAGCGCAATCCTGCCAGAATGATAGATGCTGCCAAATACGAGGTGCGCAAGTACCTGAAACGCGAGCAGAAAAAGGCTCTCCCGGAGGGCTTTGATTATTGGGACTTTGACTGCCGCTATGGACAGACAGAAGAAGAAGCAGAGACCATACATGTTTCAACCATAAATAAATGTCTTGATCAGGCTGAAGAGCAGAATCTCGAATCCTTTTATCTTGAAATTCTTGCCAGACCAGTTAAACGGAAGAAAAAGCCGATTCACTGGGAAAAGCCCCTATTTGAATAGCAACTTTTTTATTGTGTTCATCGATCTTAATTATATATTTACGGAGAAAAGTTGTGAAACGTTTATTAGTAGCAAGCCTATTAATTGCAACAATTTTATTCAGTTGTACAACAAATCAGTCCGGGACTTCGTCAGACATTCTGTTTAAAACTGCAGGGGAAATGTTTGACCGAATGTTTGATGAATTCAAAGAAACTGATTCAGTAAGTACTGAAGGTTTCAGAATAGCTGTCTATTCTGAAATTCCCTCAATAAGCTATTAATATCGAACGAAGGTAAATTTGATTTAATCATTCCCGGTTAGGATCACTTTTGTGATTTATTCGCATCATTGACCTGATCTTTAAAATAATCTATATCAAGATAAACAAGTGGTTATGAGGAATTATCTCTTTTCGTCAGTCGGAGCGGTGACTGTTGTTAATCTTTATAAAAATACTTTGATGACAAAATAAGTACTCTTCATTATAATATTATAAGGTATTCTATACCGGCTGCTTAACAGGAGGGATTAGTGACTGAGAAATATGATTTTACAATTCAGACTCTCGGAGAGGCAAATATACCGTCTCCAATCAAGATGTCGAAGATCAGAGGCGATCAGAAAGTTAATTACGTACCAGATGATGAGTTTTACACATATGATCCTTATGCCAGAAAAATGGGGGAACATCCCCAATTTTCAAGAGAGGAGTGCATAGAAAAAGCCGGTCCCCGGGAAAATATTTACTTTAATCCGGGTCATGTTCATGCCGGTATTGTGACCTGCGGCGGTCTCTGTCCCGGGCTTAACAATGTGATCAGAGCTATTGTCAGGGTGCTCTGGTACCGATACGGTGTCAGGCGTATAACCGGAATACGGAATGGTTATCGGGGATTCCTGGCCGAATACAATCTGTCTACAATCGAGCTTAATCCGGAGGTTGTTGAGGATATTCACCAGAAAGGCGGAACCATGCTTGGTTCTTCCCGCGGAGGATCTAAAACCAACGAAATTGCAGATGAGGTCATGCGGATGAACCTTAATATCTTGTTCACTATCGGCGGCGATGGGACCCAGAGAGGCGCGCTCCTTCTGGCAGAAGAGTTGGAGAGAAGAAACTATAAATTGTCCGTAGTAGGCATACCCAAGACCATAGATAACGATTTGAGCTTTATTCAGAAATCATTCGGTTTTGAGACAGCTGTATCTCTGGCGGAGAGCGCTGTGCAGAGTGCATATGTGGAAGCCTTCGACGCCATAAATGGGATCGGTCTTGTGAAGCTGATGGGCCGTGAATCCGGATTTATTGCAGCCCACACAGCCTTGGCGATGAGTGCGGTGAATTTCTGCCTGATTCCTGAGATCCCCTTCGACCTCGAAGGCCCCCGTGGTTTATACAGCTGCATAGAAGCCAGGTTGAAAGAGAAAAAATATGTCGTAATTGTTGTCGCTGAAGGAGCCGGGCAGGAGCATCTAGAAGCCACAAATACTACGGATCT
>DMKD01000340.1 GCA_003454605.1 Spirochaeta sp.
AGATTCGATTTTTACTCCGATGAAGAAGTCTTTTATTCAGATATCCGTGAGTTTTTTATCGCTCCCGAAATAGGAGGAATCAAAAGCATAGCCTCCTACCCCCCCGTCTTATACCCCGGCGGAGGAGGCCTGTTTCAAGCCGATCTCGACTCTTCGGGCGATGACTGCTGGCTCCGCTGGAGCCTTGATGGAAAGGTTATCGCAGAGGGCGCTGCTTTCGGCGGCTACGGAAGCATCGAGATTGAAGCTCCCGATGCAGAGGGCGTATACAACCTCAGTCTCGAAGTATTCCCGTTCGCACCTGCAGATGACACCGGATACGATTTTGAATCCGAGATGAAGAAGGAAATACCGATGTATGTAAACACCGAACAGAAATCAGGTGTTAATGAATTCGGTGATAAAGATGATTTTTATTCTCTTTTTCATTTTAGAGGAAATCTTATAAATTCAGCCGATACGGATCTTTCAGGAATCTCTGATCTGAGACCCGCAGGCCAGCCTGCATTATCAGTCCGCAGCGGAATGTTCGGCTACTATCTGGACGGTTCAGCAGCTTTTGAGGCTGAAAGCCTCGGTCTTCCGGTCTCGGATGGGGTTCTTCAGGGGTTTTCTGTAATGATCTCTATGATCCCCTTCGGCCTGAATACTATAGGAGACGGCCTCGCTGATATCTATTATTCATCCCTGGATGACGGCAGTTTCAGTCTTGCCGTCGGCAGCTATTCTGACGGACGTCTGAACGTCCATATGGTGGTTTCAGGAGAGGTATTCAGCATGAGCCCGGATATCCCCATGCTGATTGAGAACGTGTATACATCAATTGCATTAGCCGTACAGCCCGCTGATGATGAGTTGAAGATGATATTATACTCCGACGGTGAACCGGTTTCCGAAGCTGTCTTCTATCCCGCAAACGAAACTGTTTCAATACTGAATATTGATTCGGATGGAAAAACCGCAATCAGCCGAATCGGCGGCGGAGTTGAACTTCTTATAGATGAATTCGGCGTCTATTACAGGGAGTCGGCAGACGGCGCCGTGATTGACCCTAGACAGTTTGAACGCTCTATGGAGCTTGAATACGGAAAGTTTCTGATGTATGCCGAGGGCTTTGACGGCGACCTGGGCGAGATTGTTATTAATAATTCTGAAATTTCAGCTTCCGACAGTTGTCTGACTCTTCCACCTCTCGGAGAGGCTGATTTTCCGACACTCTATCCGGGCTACGAAGAGGTGGTATTCAGGATTGAGATTGAAGACGGTACGGGTGAAGAATCCGAAGCAGTTTTTTATGTTGACGGAGGAAATGCCGAGATAGCTGAAGTCGATTTCTCAGACCTTGAAACGCAGGGTTTCGTAGCATTCAGCCTGATATTCTCTAAAGATTCGGTTAATTTTGCCGCCGGCAGTGAACAGGCCGGAGAAACAGGTTTTTCCGGTGATTTTAGCGGAGTAGGCTACAGGATTAAAAACAACAGCCTGAGTGAAAATCTGGTGATCAAGAGTATATTAGTAATTAGAAAAAATATTAGTATTTCAGAAAAGGCCCCTGATATTTCCGGAAAACAGCTGAAATCCGGGATAAACTCAACAGAAAATAAGAATAGAAGTTAAGGATGAAAAATGAAAAAACATCTCATTTTACTATTACTCGCGGTAGTTCTAATCTCAACTGTTTCGGCACAGGAAGTCTCCGAGAAGCAGGAGATTGCTGTTTTTTCATTAAGTTATTCTGACTGGACTATCCCAAGCGGCGCATTGGGGATTGTGGACCAGCAGATAATTGAGGTGTTAACGAATTTGGGGCGATTTCAGATTAAGGGTTTGGAATTCAGGTTGAGAGCCGATGATGTTCTGGATTTTATTGATATGATTAAGGATGTAAACGAATCAAATATGGTCATCGATGAGAAATACAGGTTTGGAGAAGCGGTTTTCACTGAAGCCGATTTTGAAGAGCTGGTAGCTTCCTTCATTATCGTCGTGCCTGCATTAACTTTCTACGATTCAATAGTTGAGACTACCGGAGACGGAGCTGTCTGGGAAGTTGAGCTGCAGACGGCATTTACCTTTATTCATGTGAAAGATTCGACTACATTGGCTCAGTTTTCAATTGATACCTTCGGAACCGGAGAAACTCAGCGCGAAGCTACTCTCGATGCAGCAAAGGCTATTTCGGGACAGCTTGACTATGAACTGCGCAGCATTGAGGAATTTCAACTTAAGTCCGGAATAATTGAAGTTCTTCCCGGGAGCAGGGTAATTATTGAGCTTGGGGAAGGTATGGGCCTGGCGAAAGGCGATGAGTTTTCGATTATGCAAACAAAAACCCTTAATTCAGGTCATACCATAAAGGAAAGCACCGGTCTTCTTGTAATCTCGGATGTGAAACAGGACGTGTCCTACGGCCGTGTTCTCTACAGCGACGGCAGGGTGAATCCCGGAGACCAGCTTGCGGAAGTCCCGCGAATGGGAATAGATGTATCAGCATATGGAACTATGCTGTTCAATATACCTGAGGACGGCCCCATCAGCCTGGACGGCGGCCTGGTCGGGGTTAAGTCTGTATTTGCCCGCGGTTTCTATGATATGAGACCTTTCGTCGGAGTTGAGGTCCCTCTGGTTGACGGGACGCTGAATAGCCTTTGGCCCGGGATTCCGCTGTCAGCCTATGTCGGCGGGGAACTGATGTGGTTTCTCGGAAGGCTTCAAATTGAACCCTCTATTGCATTTGGAGTTACAGGACTGGTTCCTCTGACTGATACTGATGAGTTTGTGATGTCGCATATCGGCGGGAAGGCAGGAGTGGCCTTGAACTGGATGCTGACGGATAGTTTAAGATTGTTTATAGACGGCGGTTATACACACTGGTTCTCGATTGCACCGGACTGGTTGCCGTCGGTCGATGCATTCGGCGGGATTTTTGCCGGACTTGGTGTTACATTTAAATTATAAAATTGGAGATAAAATAGTGAGATCCAGAGAAAAATTTACCAGATATCTTTTATATACGGCAGTTCTTGTGCTGCTGTTTGCTGCGATGTCCTGTAGTACTCCAGGCAAAGCGTCAGCCGGACCCGCAGAGGGGAAGCCTTCAGGTTCAACCGAACCTGTCTATTTCGGTTATGGTGAGGGACCTGGTTCCATTGAAGCAATTCAGAATGCAAAAAAAGATGCGGTGCAGACTGCGGCTGCAGACCTCCTCGGCAGGGCTGCGGCAAACGGTCAGAAAGAAGAACTTGCTTATTTTTTCAATTCTATAAATGATATTGAACCCTATGTCATTGCCGGAAGTCAGGAAACAGTAGAAAGCAGAAATGACGACGGTTTTTACTACCATCTCGGCGTAAGGGTTAACCTCGAGGTGCTTGCCTCAAAATTGAAAAGCTCGGATATCCTCGGTGGACAGATAGACGGGAAGGAGGGAAACATTTACCGGCTTTCTGATCAGGACTCTCCCGAAAAACCAGTGTCTGCAGCTGAGATTTCCACTCCCC
>DMKD01000064.1 GCA_003454605.1 Spirochaeta sp.
CTGAGGAGCTGCTTCAGGAAGAGGAACACAGATTGCTTCAACTTCTCCGCCTAAGAGGCTGGGTACTCTTCTTTTTGCTCCAAGAGGAACATGCACGACCTTGATACCAGCAGCATGTTCATAAAGCACTGCTGTAAGATGCGTACCGCTTCCTGTTCCGGCATTACCAATCTTGATTGCGCCCGGATTTGCTTTAGCATATGCGGTAAGCTCTTCGATTGTCTGCCAGGGAGAATCTGCTCTTACTGCAATCGGCATTGAGGTATAACCAATTCTACAAAGATTATCGAATGCATCATATTTGAAGGGTACATTTCCAATATTTGATGATGTAAGAACTGAGGTTGAGTTCCAGCCTACGGTATATCCGTCATTCTTGGATTTTTCCAGAGCTGCATACATTATTCCGCCGCCTGCACCAGGCTTGTTGATAGGAACAACCGGTTCGCCAAGTACTTTCTCTGCAGCGCTTGCGATAGCTCTTCCAACAAGGTCGGCTGATCCGCCGGCTCCAAATGGAATAAGAAAATCAATAGCATCTGTCGGAAAATCCGGAGCTGCTTCCGCTGTTGTTGATTCTGTCTGAGCTGCCGGTGCAGCTTCTTCCTGAGCCCCTGCTGACCATGCAAACGACACAGCAAGCAGCATGATCATCAGAACCATGATAATTCCACTAATCTTTCTCTTCATCTAAATCTCCTCTTTTATAAACATATAAAACTCAAGAATGAGTCTAATCCAAATTAAACATTGGCCCAGGCTTTTTTAATTACCCGTTTGGCCTGAGCGATTATTGCTTCGGAATATTCTTCCATCAGTAGGGGTCTCACTTCAACACTGACTACCGGCTTTTTCTCCTGAGAAAGTAAACCTCTATCGAGCAGAAGCTTGAAGTAGTCGCGGACCTCATCCTCGCCGGTCTCTCCGCCGGGAATACCAAAGCGAGGTTGAAGGTCACCGTAAAGCGGATGTTTTCTATCTCTCATTATACAGTTACCAAGGTGGAAATGCATAGGAAATTTTTCGACCAATGGGATCGCATCTGCCGGCTTCTCATCAAGAAGCGGAAAATGGGAAAGATCAGCTAGTACTCCGAAGCTCTTATATTTAGCAGCTACAGGTTCAGAGACGTCTGCAGCATCCTTGAATTGACCTATTAAAGCCTTTTTATCGATGTCGCGATCGAAAACCTTTAGGTACAGCATCGCATCACCAAAACTTTCATTGAATTCACATAGCTCCATAAGCGAATCTACAAAGATCTTTTTTTCATCTTCTCTTTTAGCCTTGCCGGGATCTTTGCCAGAGAGTATACGAATTGATGTTGCTCCAAGGTGGTAGGCCTCAGCAATACCTTTCTTCACGCCCTCAATTGCCCGTCTTCTTTCTTTCTCGTCTGAAGAATTCAAATTCAGTTTCTGAGGCAGAATTCTGGGCTGACAGGCATAACAAACCCTGAGATCCGATATCTCAAGAAGTTTTCTTACTTCACTGCGCTTCTTGTCATCCTTTATGGTACCGATCTCGATTGCAGTCCAGAAATCATCTTCAACGATCTTCTTCATCGTCTCTATAATCGGACCCTCACCGTTTACACATTCAGGGAAAGCCTTAAAGTGCACAATACCGAGATCCATATATCTATAAATTGAATGTTCCATCATATTACTATCCTTATATTCTACCGATTAGGGGTGAATAACAACTTTGATTGCACCGTCGCGTCGTTCCATAAAAACATCAAATCCTTCACGAAGCTCTTCGAGCGGGAAGGCATGTGTAAGCAGGGGTTTCGCCTGTATCTTGCCTTCAGCCATCATTTCGAGGGAGCGGTGTGTGCACTGGCGACCTTCACCTCTAATGGTATAGATATTGTTCATTTTCTGAACAGCAAGGCCAACATCAACTGTCACAGGATCATCAAAATGTGCGAGAAGGGTAATACTACCGCCTTTTCGTACAGCCTTGAGCGCCTGATTAAAAGCTGCTTCTGAACCGGAGGTTACAAGAACCAAATCTGCACCATCTCCTCCGGTGAGTGCCATAATTTTTTTTACAGGGTCTTCATTTTTAACATTAATAGTGTTATCGGCGCCGAGACTTCTACCAAGCTCGAGTCTTTCATCACGGGTACCCGTAAGCATTACATTTGCTGCACCAAGGGCCTTGGCGCACTGTACAGCCATGAGGCCTATTGAGCCAGGCCCGAGAATAGCAATATTCTCACCAGCCACAAATCCTCCTGCCCGTTCAATACCAAAGAGAGATGTTCCAGCTGTAGTTATAATAGTTGCCTCATCAAAGCTGATGTTATCGGGGATTTTATTTACGGTGGTTACATGGTTTACAGCGTAATCGGCAAAACCGCCATTTGTTGTAAAACCGTTAGCCCTGTGACCCTTCGCAACATTGCCATAGTTCAGACAAGCAGTTGCCTTTCCATCCAAACAGTTTTTACATCGTCCGCATCCCTTATGAACCTCTACGGTAACCCTGTCGCCAAGCTCAAATTCATCGACGCTCGGTCCAAGCTTTACTACAATTCCAGCATATTCATGACCAATTATAAATTCACCCATCGGTGGCTGGTGAAGCATGCCTCTGGTAATAATTTTAACATCACCGCCGCATATTGAGCAGGATTCAACTTTAATTAAGACTTCACTATCAGCAGGCTGCGGTACATCAACTTCAGTTAATCTAAAGTCATTCCAATCATATAGGACTGCTGCCCGCATTTTGGCAGGTATATTCATATAAAACTCCTCGACATTATTTGGTCATCATTGTAGGACAATATTACTGTACTATCGTACATCCTTCTTACTGTTTTTGTCAAGAAATACTTTCACTTTTAAAACTATACCTTGAGA
>DMKD01000254.1 GCA_003454605.1 Spirochaeta sp.
ATACTCACCCCTCCGACGACACAGGCTGCTATAGCATCAAGCAGGTATGGTTCTCCCTGAGTGGGATGAACTGTATCAAGCTGACCGGAAAGAAGGATTCCTGCAAAAGCGGCACAAAATCCGGAAAATCCGAATACAAAGTAATTTATTTTAGCCGTGTTTATTCCCTGTTGTTTCACAACCGTTTCATTTCCACCCATCGCATAGATATATGTACCAATACGTGTTTTGGACATCAGAATAGAAGAAAATATTACAAAGACAATCATTATATAATTGGAAACAGGAACCCCTAGAAATTTTCCATTTCCCATAAAAACATAAGCCGGAATAAATCCGCCGATAGAACGTCCGCTGTTAAGCAGCAGAGCAAAACCGCTTCCTATACTTCCAACTACAAGGGTTGTAATGAATGCAGGGATAGTTAATTTTTCAACCATCAGGCCGTTAAAAACCCCCATACAGGTACCTGTGATAAGACCTGCAATCATAGCAAGAGGAAGCGGCCATCCCTGAAGCAGAAGAAGCCCGTTAACCATTGCACTGCAGCTCAGGACCCCTGTCACTGAGAGATCGATTCCCTTTATAATGATAACCATAGTCATCCCGCAGGCACAAATTGCAATAATAGAACTCTGACGAATCACATTCATAAGATTCACAAGGGTGAGAAACCCCTGAATGAAAGACCCCAATAATATGAAAAGAGCGAACAGGGCTATATAAAGAATATATTTTTTTTTAAAACCAACAGGCTTCATCATTATTTTCTCCACAATGTCGGTAAAATTGCGGGAAGCAGACACTAATTTGCACCAACTTCCCGTCAATATCAATAAAAATATTAATCAGTATAAATACTGATTTTCTGGTTTATAAAGTATCAGCAGTTATACAAGTCGTACCGCTATCGATATATTTGGGTACATTTGCATCAAGAGTTCCGTTAATCGCATCCATGAGCAGCTCAATAGCTTTTGTTCCCATTACATCGGGGAATTGAGCCATTGATCCGTGAACTTCACCGTTTTTAATCATGTCTTTTCCATCATCAGATCCGTCAACTGAGATAATCTCTACATCATCCTTTCCAGCATTGCTCAGGGCAGTAAGAATTCCATTCAGCATTACATCAGAAGCTGTAAACAGACCCTGAATATCACTGTTAGCCTGAAGCATGTTCTCTGTTACCTGCATTGCTTTATCATTTGCCCAATTACCTGGCTGTTCACCAACTATCTTTAAATTCGAACTGGCTATACCTGCCTTAAAACCGTCAACACGTTCATCACCGGCAGAGCTTCCGTTCGCTCCACGGACTATAAGAACATTTCCTTTTCCGTTGAGAACCTCAGCAAGAGTCTGCCCACCGACCTTTCCAGCATTGAAGTTATCTGTACCGATATATGATATATACAAATCTTCATTGCCGCCTTCAATCGTCTGGTCAACTAAAACCACAGGAATTCCAGCTTCTTTTGCTTTTTTTAAAACCGGGATAACGGCCTTTGAATCCATGGGAGACAAGACAATACCATCAACACCTTTCGCAATCAGATCTTCAACCTGACTTACCTGTGCTGATACAGCGGTCTGCTGCCCTGCTGTTACCAAAGTAAACTTGGCACCGGCTGCAACAGCGGATTTTTCTACTGAGTCCGCGATAGCTTTCTGGAAGGCATCATTTGTAATTGTCTTTAGACTGAAAGCAATCTCCGGTTTATCACCTGTTTCCTGAGCTCCATTCGCAAATAAAGAAACACTTACGAACAAAATTAGACTTAATGCGATGATTTTTTTCATCATCTCCTCCTTAAATTTTCCCCTACATACATAGGGTTTTTAATTTTTACAATTATGGTAAATTGACACATGTATATCCTAAATAGGTAGTAAATGCTTCTCGTAAAATCTTCGCAACATGTCCGCTGGATAATCCCATATGATGGCGAAAAGCATTCCGTCCAAAAAACAGCAGCTTTTCCTGAAGATTTTCGATGGTAACAACACCATAGACACCAAAGAATTCTTTCTCTACTTCCCTGTCCTCAATTTCCGCATCACCGAAGTAAGCAACGAGTTCTCCGTCCTCAGTTTTACAGCTGGCATATGTTATATCTCCAGGTTTAAGTCTGCCTTCAACAGGCCCCCATCCGCAGCCTGGTCCGAAACTTTTTTTGAACATTGGATGCTCTATCATATGGCCTGAATCGGTTAACAGGGATTTTGGAGTTGGTCCACAGTGAAAAATTATGCAGCTGTCGGGCTCATCGCCATAGTTATTATTCCAATCCATAAGTGTTGATGGACCGTCGGAAGCGAGTGCTAACGCATGCATGATAACAGCGTTACAGACATCTAGTTCGCAGGCTATAGGTATTCCGCGTTCTCCGAATAACCCGATCAATGCGCATGGTGCGCAGCCGAGCTGAATCTCAAGCTCGCTCCAACAGCGAATAGCAACAACATCAAGTTTATACACATCTATATACTCTTGAATGACTACACCTAGCCGTGCCATTTGTATAAGAGAGTCCTGCGGAGCACTGCTGCAGTCTGTGAACTCTTTAAGCTGCTCAATCATCTTACTTACTTCGGGAGCTCCAGCGTCCAGGGCCTTCGCCTTTGCAATTACCTCGCTGAGATCAAAGGTTTCTACTGTAATCCCGACTTTCTGCAGCGCGATTTCATCATAACGAACGGTCTTGAAGGGGGTTGTTCGTGCACCCAGAGCGCCTAAAGTGCAGCGGCGCATGCCGCTGACAACCCGGCATACACCGGCAAAATCATGCAGCTGTTCAGTAAAGCCGGGATTATCAGGATGAATCACATGCGGAGAATCGATGGTAAATGGAATCTGATACTGACACATTACATCCATCATTGACAACTTTCCGCAGAATGCATCACGACGGTGATCAAAATCCATTTCTCCTGCGACGTCGGGATATGCCTGAATAAAAATTGGAATATTCAAATCATGACATGCCCTGGCCGCAGCAGATTCGTCACTGAAGTTCGGCATACAGATGATAAGTCCGTCCACAGCTTCCTTTTTAACAAAGGCAGAAAATAGTTCAGCTTCTTCCAGCGTTTCAACTGCACCGAAATGAGTAAGGGCACTATCCATAAGAACCGGTTCATAACCTGCATCGATAATAGCTTTGCTCATCTCCTCCCTAGCGGAGGCCACAAGCTCTCCAGGGAAAAACCCTCTGTTCCCAAACATGACTGCAAATCTAATTTTCTTTTTCATATTCTTCTCTCTTCTTTTATTGTATTTTCTAATTTTTGGTTTTTAACAGGGGCAGAAGATGACCCTGCTCTGTCTTCCCATACTCTTGAGCCCATCAACTCCATTCCGGCAGAATATAGTTCAAATAATCTACTGTACTCAACGCTGAATTCTCTGCGGGGCATAATCTTTTTTTCACGCCCTCTGAAGGTCTCTACTGCCTGCTCAAATGACTCAAATACTCCGCAAGCAACACCTGCAGCCATTGCAGAACCGGCAGTACCTGATTCTATAAATCGAGGCCTTATAACAGGGATTCCCAATATATCGGCTTTTATCTGCAGCCATCTGTCATTCTGACTTCCTCCGCCGGTAGCAAATAATTCATGTATTCCCAGACCTTTTTCCTGTAGGCTGCTGAATTCTTTAAGGAAATACATTGTTTCTCCCTCAAGAACAGCTTTATAGAGTTCTCCCCGTCCTGACGTTGCTCCCATACCGAGAAAACATCCTCGATTCCCCCCGATAAAGGATGGTGCACCGCCGGGTTCTATAAAAGGCAGAAATGCTATCTCCCCCGGCTCAGCCGGAAGCTCTTTTAGAAGCCTGTTAAATATTGCATGCTCATTCATCCCGTTTTCGAGTAAATCTTTACAAAATGTTCTGATAAACCAGGTAAGCAGAGAGCCTGCCTGGTTGTATACGAATGACACATAGCGTCCCGGAACAACATGATGCTCAACACCGACATTCAGATCAAACAGGTATTCAGGCTCAGGTATTCCATCAAAAATAAATGTGGTGCATTCAACGGTACCTATTCCGGTTACCGAACTGCCTTCAGTTATTGCACCTACTCCTAATGCATTCGCGCTCTGATCATGCATTCCTGAAGCTACTATCGCCGTTTCCGGAATTCCAAGCAGTTCTGATGCAGAGGGAGTGACCTGCCCGACAGGAATACCTGACGGGACCAATTCGGTTAAAACTCTTTTATCAATTTTCCCTGCATCAAGAAGCTCTTCAGACCATTCTTCTTTCCATAAGTCGAAGAGAAGTGTGCGGGAAGCAAGGCCGTAGTTGGTCACGGCCTTTCCAGTCAGCCTGTAGACCATAAAATCAGCCCACAACAAAACCTTCCAGATACTGCCGTAGAGTGTAGGTGCATTTTCCTGATACCAAACCAGTTTTGGATAGGTAAAAGTGAAATCAAGAATGTTAGCATTTATCCGATAAAATCGCTCATCTCCCAGAGCTTTTAATCTCTCAAGAGAATCCTTGCGTCGTGAATCCAGCGCGAAAATACTGGGCCCGACTATTTCACCGTGTTTATCGATGGGTATCACAGCCTCTCCGAATGAGGCAATTGCAATTCCCTGTACCGCATCACCAATGCAGTTCTCAGGCCACTTCGACTGGTCAGCGGCTTCTCGAATTGATTTATACACTGACTGTTCAACTGCATTACAGTTAAGTTCTACACAGCCGGTGTTCTGTCGTATGACTGAATATGAATTGGAAACGGTAGAAATCAGCTCACCATCTGCACTGTAAACCGAGACCTTACAGCCGGAAGAACCTATATCAACTCCAATTAAACTCATTTTATACCTCTAACCGTTCAGCTTTGAGGCAGTACCTGCAATCTGAAGCTCATCAACAATTTCAAGCATCCTCTTATAAACATTATCCTGCCCATCTTTAACCGTTGCACCTTTTTCAAAAACCTGTCGTATATCAGTACCGATATTCAGTTTGGCAATACCATGACCGAAGGATTGTTTCAAATACGTCAGACCAATACCCGAACCGCCATGAAGGACCAGGGGTATCCCCAGTTCCCGGTCAAGATCCGTCAATTTATCGATATTAAGTATAGCACTAACCTTTTTCTGGTTAACTGCAGCTCCGGTAATAGCTCCATGAACTGATCCTACAGCCACAGAAAGCCAGTCGACTCCGCTTTCTTCACTGAAAGTTTTTGCCTCAGCTGTATCGGTAAAACCTTTTCCGGTTCTGAATAATTCTTCATAATCCATCTCATGTCCGCTTTCATGGCCGATAACAGCTCCAAGTTCCGCTTCAACCGGAATTGAAAAGCCATAAGCATAATCGACGACCTCTTTTACACATGTGATATTCTCACGCAGATTGAGACGAGAACCATCAATCATCACTGATTTATATCCAGCTCCAACAGCTCGGGCTATATCATCCATGTAATCTACTCTGAGCTGATCTTCATCAATAACAGGAATATGGTCTAAATGCAGACTGGTCACATGCTCATCTCCGCATTCGGCGTATTCTTCAGCAATTACTTCAAGACTCTTTGAATTAAATTTCATCCATTCCAGGCGGGCAACTGCAATCAAACCAAAGGCGTCTTTTTCTTTAAGTGCATTGACCACCGGCGTCATAATCGGAATATGAGGAATATTGAAGGATGGAATAACTGTGTGTAATTTGTAAGCTTCCTTCATGATTGTTGAAATACTGTGCATAACTATCTCCTCTATTTAAGCACCTTTACATTAACGTTAATGTATGTGGGTAAAAAATATATTTCACAACTCCCTGCCAAACACCATGGCTATGACTCTCAGGTCAAATTATGAAACTATCTCAAATCTACATTAACGTTACTGTTAACGTTAATGTAGTCTATCATCACATTTTACAGTTGTCAAACTTTTTATGTATAAAACAGATAAAACGGATAAATGTGCAAGTTCATTCTAGTTGCATACGTTCTGCTGTCAACAATTATCGATATGCTGTAAAATAAAATATGAAGAACAAGCAGAAGAAAAGTAAATCACAGATCGGCAAGCTCCACCCGCGAAACCCTCACAGCGGACGCTATGATTTTGCATCACTGTGTAAAAGCTGCCCGGAACTGACCGCCTTTGTCAAACCGAATCGAAAAGGCGACGATACAATTGATTTCACCGATGCAAATGCTGTTATCACTTTAAATAAGGCTATTCTGTCACGTTATTACGATATAAAAGTCTGGAATATACCCGATGGGTATCTATGTCCGCCCATCCCCGGCCGTGCCGACTATATTCATTACCTGGCGGATCTTCTCTCCGGGCGCAGCAAGGGGATATTCCCGACAGGAAAAAGGATTAAAGTTCTCGATATAGGAACGGGCGCAAGCTGCATCTATCCGATAATCGGCAGCCGTACCTACGGCTGGAAATTCATCGGGACAGAAATTGATCCGGTATCATTAAAATCAGCCCGCACTATTGTCGAATCAAACTCGGGGCTGAATAAGCTGGTCCGAATCATCCGACAGAAAGAGAACAGTATGTTCAAGGGCATCATCAGAGAACAGGACCGCTTTGACCTCAGCCTCTGCAATCCTCCCTTTCACACATCTCAGGCTGAGGCTGAAGCCGGCAATCAGCGCAAATGGAAGAATCTCGGTAAAGACACCCCTGAATCTAAACGCAATTTCGGCGGCCGAGACTCGGAACTCTGGTTCCCCGGCGGAGAAATAGCCTTTATAAAGCAGATGATAAACGAAAGTGCCAAGTTCCGCGCGCAGGTATGCTGGTTTACAAGCCTTGTCTCGAAGGGAGAGCATGTCCTGCCGTTAAAAAATATACTCACGAAATCCGGCGCCGTGCAAATTAGAATAGTGAAAATGGAACAGGGACAGAAGACGGGTCGCTTTATAGCCTGGAGCTTTCTAACAGCTGAGCAGCAGGAAACATTTAATTCATAATCTTCCGCCTATCTTTTTAATATGCTAAGATAAGCCCTATGATTAATGAACAGAAGCTCAATGAGCTTACGAAATACCTTAAAAAGAAGCACAATGAACTTAGACCATGGGCTCGTAAAAACGGGATTGAATGTTACAGGATCTATAACCGGAATCTTCCAGGAATCCCCTTCACCCTTGATATTTACAAGGACTGCCTTCACGCCTCCTGCTTTGAAAACGAAGATGAAGTATCGCAGCAGGATATTGATAATGTCCTTTTGCTTGCGGGCAAAACTCTGTATATCAAAGATGATAACATCTTTTTCAAATATCGAAAAAAACAGAAGGGCGGATCACAGTATAATAAATACGATACTGCCGCGAAAGAACTGATTATAGAAGAGAGCAGTCTTAAGTTCTCGGTAAACCTTTCAGATTACCTCGATACCGGTTTGTTTCTGGACCACCGCAACACACGGGCCATAGTCCGGGATAATTCAATGAACGCAAAGGTTCTCAACCTCTTTGCCTATACCGGTTCTTTTTCAGTCTATGCAGCTGCTGGTTTTGCCGAGAGTACAACCACCGTTGATATGTCCAACACCTACATCAAATGGGCAAAGAAAAACATGGAACTCAACAATTTTACCGGTAAAAATCATTCCTACATAACTGGGGACGCGTTAAAATACATCGATGACGCAATTTCCACAGGTGACACAAAGTGGGATTTGATTATCCTTGACCCGCCGACTTTCTCAAACAGCCGCAAGATGGACAGCAAATTTGATATCCAGAATGATCATGCCCAACTCATAAGTAAGTGCAGCCGCCTCCTGACTAAAAAGGGAATAGTTATTTTTTCTACAAACTACCGAAAGTTCACCCTTGATAAGGCGGCAATGAGACAATATCGCTATAATGAATTAACAAATGAAACCATCCCGGTTGATTTTTCAGGTAGTAAGATTCACAAATGCTGGCTTATTCACAACCTGAATCTTAAAAAGCCCAGGCGATAAATTAGTCTATTTGTTGCTTAGAAGTATTGATGACCGGCCAGTCTCAACTCTACTCCCGCTGAATCACGATACTCAGGCTCACCTGATACCCAGAATTCTTCTCTTCCGCCCTGCAGAAAAAGTGATGCTTCCAGCGAAAAGTTTTCGTAGATAAAAAACTCAGATGTGTGGGTAAAACCGGTCTGGAATAATATCCTAGATGTTCCGTGAACCGGAATCAATTCCTGCGGGAAAAAGCCTAATTCAAGCTTGAGTGATTCAGTATGACGGGCATTTGTAAAAGTATCAAACAACTTATTATCTCTATATTCAACTGGCCTGAATAAGCTTATCGATGCGCTCCCCAGCATTGAAGTTGAATCATCGATTACATACATTGTATTCAAATCCGGTAATTCTGTATTCAGATTATTCCTGCGATACTGGATTGACATATCAGCTGTCCATTGTGATTCCGGCCTTAAATACAGCAGAAACCAGGCAAATCCGACTTTCCAGTCTCTTTCCTGATAAAGCCAATTATCGGTAACATCCAGAAAAAGACTGCCGTTAGTGTTTAAAGTAGAATTATTCTCCAATTCCTTGAAGACTCTTTTTTTTATCTTCCCGCCTATATTCATTTCGATGCTTTCAATCGATGAGGTTATTGACGCCTCCCTGTGAAAATAAGTCTCAATGCTGTCGGGAAGGTATGCAGGAGGATACTGCTGAGAAAAATCCAGAGACAGGGTTTCGGACAACACTGCATTGGTAAGATCTGAGTACAGCGGATCTATTTTCAGCTGTTCAAGCGGAGCTCTTAACCATGAACTGATATCTTCTCCGCCGAGCATCGAGAAAAGGTTACTAAACTGCGAAGAGAGCGATGTATTAAAATCAACAGCAATTCCGGCTTTTTTTGTGTCGACTCTTGAAATTCCCGGAGTAATTACAATATTGCCGAAGGTGAAAGGCATTTTCAGTTCGATGCTATGATCCATACTGCTGTTAGCGTTCCCAACCGGATATAACAGGCTGCTCCATTTTAGACTTTGTGATGCATTAAAATTTATCAGGAATTCCGGCGTAAGAGAAATTGATATATACTCATCAACCTGGTTATTTACAGTTTGATTATTCTGATAATTAATAAATTTTCCGTTTATAAAAGATCCTAAATAAGATAAGGGGACAATGCTGAAAATATCGACATCATCAAACTGCTGTGTAACTTTTACGTTACCTTCAAATACGACATAAGGGAAATACAATTCTGCACTGCCTTCATGCTCAAGATACGGTACAGCGCCGGATGGGTTTTCTGTTTTTTCCGACCTCTGAGCAAAGGAATATGAATATGAAACAGATTCCAGCTCATCATGGATAATTTCTTCAAGGCTGGCAGAAAAATCCTGATTACCGGCTGCAGCAGCATATGAATTTCCAGCATGATATGAAACGGCCAATTCAGGCAACCAGTCCAGGTTTTCATGTGAAAATCCCAGCATTGCAGATATATCTGAAACAATATTCTGGTCCGCTTCAAAATCGGGGGAGCCTGCAGAGTAATAACCATTGAATTTAAATGGAAAACAATCAATAATACTTCCGTCAATATTACCGGCCGTACTGTAATTTTTTATTTGCATCTCATCTGTAATAGCTGCATCAACCTCTCCCTGCAGTGCACCGGATAACTTGCTTATAACCTTTCCGCCCTGAACAGGTATTAATCCTTCAGCAAGAGAGAAAGTAATTCCTGCCGAGCCGATCGAGGAGAATCTTCCGCTGTAGCCGTCTGTTACAAGTTCGTCCAGGAGCAGATAATTATCAGCAGGTATGTCAGAGCTGTCTGATTTCAAAGAAAACATGTATGAGCTAACCGGCGAGCTTATAGTCTCTGATATTATTCCATTTTCCTGCTGCCCGTTAATAAGCAGACTATTGCCGGAATGAACAGGAATAGTGATTTCATTCCATCCGTTCTGGAAACTTTCCAGAGGAAGAGCGTACTTAACAATTCCACCGTTTTGGAGTTCAAAACGTATTTCGAGTCCAGTATCATCGGGAAAGTTGCTGCTTGAGGGGGTATAAACATAGAAAACAATATTCTTATAATATTTAAGCTCCTGATTTATGACAGGAGAATATCGAACCGATGCTGTGTTCCCGGCGGCAATATCATTACTCAACTCCCAGAGCATGGCTTTATCATCTTCAGTCATATCCGGAAATGATCCGCTTAATGACGGCACCCCCAGCACAGAAGGAACTATAAACTGGATTTTAGCCAGTGCAGGACTTAAATTATCAAAAGGCACACCTTCAAAATTTATTTCATTGATAACAATTTTTCCTGAAGAATCGCCGGCGATATTGGTATCGGGTATCCCGATTGTCAGGCGGATTGCCGTAGCATTTTGAAAAACAGCATTATTAGAAGCAACAAAACCTGCAAGATCAATTACTGCTGTAGTCCAATCCAATTCAGAATCAACAGCTAAGCTATAATTCTCACCGCTTTGAGCAAGAACAAGCCCTTCTTCAGTATCCGTCAAAAAAGGC
>DMKD01000125.1 GCA_003454605.1 Spirochaeta sp.
GCAACTGACAGGGATTCAGTAAGATCTTTCCTCATCCCGCTGAAGGTTTCATAATCATCAGGGAATGGTTTCAGGCTATACAATAGAAGGAAGACGGCAATTATCACGATGATTATAGCAATTACAAGCAGGAATATTTTTGTTTTATTTTTCATTTTTCCCTCAGTTGAATGATTATATCACCGATATCCCAAAACATCATTATGGCTTATAAGAATCATATGAATCGATTTTTTTAATTTTATCAATCGAAGCTTCTTTATCGCATGCACGCAGTGCTGTTATAAGCTCTCTGTGAAACAAAACTACCTTCTCCTGAATTCCCTGACCTTCGTAGAATCTCATAAGATATTTTGTGTGGGCTGGTTTAAGGGTGTTGTTAAGAAGCGGATAAAGTGAGTTGCCGCCTGCGAGTGCCAGCTCTAGGTGGAATTGAAAATCAAGCTCGGCAAGCTGATGCGCATCGGCAGTTTCAGTCATCTGCTCATTTATTCTATCCATCTCATCGATGTCTTCACTGGCCTGAGTCCCTCTTTTACAGATCAGGTTGACTATATCCTTTTCCATGTGGATTCGAAAGTGCTCAAGCTCCCTATGAAGCCCTGGGCCGAGCTCATGACCATTGCCTTCCAGAAGTGAGAGCAGCACCTCAAGGGTCGCCTCTTTTCTGTAGTTGTTTACAACAACGCCGTGCCGGGGCCTCAGGGTTACCAGACCCCTGTTCTCAAGAATAACAATGCAATCGTGAATTGAAGGACGTGATACACCATAGTGCTCGGCGAATTCCCGTTCGGCCGGCAGCCGGTCGCCCGGGATGAGTTCGCCCTTCAATATCATCTCTTCGAGCATGAGAACGAAGTCATCTTTCAGATTAGCGGGATTCAAGGCTTTGAACAATGTTAGATCCATCCTCAGATTGTACGGAAAGGATGGTGATCTGTCAAATATGAAAAATATGATGACAGATTAAGGAAAGGGGTGTATGATAGGATTGGTGGTATAACCACCAGAACGGAGAAGAAATGATAGATAAAAATACGCGTAAACTCAAGGCTGTGCGCAAAAAACTAAAAAAAGCTGGATTCCCGGATGTCACCTCAGTTGAATCCAACGGAGCAGTTCTGTTAACAGGAAATCTCGACAGCTGGAATGATAAGGTTATAGCCGGCTACACCGCAGCAGGAAAGGGTTTTCGCGGAATAATAAATGATATTAATGTCAGAGGCTGCGATGAACCTGAGATGAGCATGCCCCTGATAAAGGATGAGCTGCTTGCAGGCCGGAGCCTTGATGCAGTCATTGTGGGCGGTGGAGTCATAGGCTGTGCAATAGCCCGGGAACTTTCGAGGCAGAATATCAGCATAGCGGTGCTTGAGAAGGAATCTGATCTGGCAATGCAGGCAAGCGGCCGGAACGACGGGATGATTCACCCCGGTTTTGCAGCATCGCCCGGAACGAAGAAGGCAGTATACAACATCAGGGGCAACAGGATGTATACCAAGCTTGCCGATGAGCTTGATTTCGATCTCAAACGACCCGGTTCTATCCTCCTGTTCAGATCAGCCTGGATGAAACTGATGATTCCAATATTTAAATTACGCTGCAGGAATAACAGGGTCGACGGCCGCTATAGGGCAATGTCTGCTGCTGAGGTAAAGCGTATAGAACCGAATGTCACCGAGACTCAGCACGGCGGCTTCCTGCTGCCTTCCGCCGGTATAGTTTCTCCCTACAGGGTGACTATGGCGCTCGCAGAGAATGCGGTCCTTAACGGAGCCGAAATCTTCCTGAATACCGCTGTGACCTCTCTTTCTCTGACCTCACAGCAGATTACAGAAGTTCATACCAACCGCGGAACTCTGAACTGCCGGGTTCTGATCAATGCCGCCGGCGTATGGTCGGATAAGCTTGCTGAAATGGCAGGCGACCGGTTTTTTTCGATTCACGGCCGCAAGGGTATGGAAGCCATCCTCGATCGCAGCTGCGGTCCTTTACAGAATCATATTATGGGAATGCCTTCGCTGCTTGGTAATAAGAACAGTCACTCTAAGGGGGGCGGCCTGGTGCCCTGTGTCGAAGGGAATATCCTCCTCGGCCCGACGGCCGAAGAAGTTCCCGAACGTGAAGACTACTCAACCGACTCGCATACATTTAGCGAACTGCTTGGACAGCTCGGGCTGAATAATGAGCTTAAGGCGTCGCAGATTATCAACTATTATTCCGGTATAAGAGCCGCAAATTGGGAGGAGGACTTCATCATTGAACCCTCACAAAGGGTCTCCAATCTCATCCATGCCGCAGCAATCCAGTCACCGGGACTCGCGTCGGCTCCAGCGATAGCCGAAGATGTTGCAGCCTTTGCAGTCCATGCCCTTAAGGCGGGCGGCATGAAGGTGCAGCCCCGCGCTGATTTCAACCCCCGCCGGCAGGCCATACCATGTCTGCGAGAACTCGGCTCTGAGCAGCGGGCCCGGTTGATAAAGCGCGACCCTGCCTATGGTGAGATTATGTGTAGATGCGAAGAAGTCTCGAAAGGCGAGATACGTGATGCACTGCGCTCGAAGGTGCCGGCGACGACGGTAGACGGTGTTAAGCGTCGGGTTCGCGCCGGTGCAGGACGCTGTCACGGCGGCTTCTGTCTTCCGCGGGTTATTAAAATCATGGCTGAAGAGCTCGGGGTACCGCTGACTGACGTCACAAAAAAGGGCGGCGAATCCCGTATTCTGCGCTGTGAGACAAAAGAGGGGGCCTTTGATGAAGCGGCAGTATAGCAAGCGGCAGTATAAAGACGGTCAGCGGCGGTGCTGCGACGTTGTCGTAATAGGTTCGGGGCCCGCGGGAATGGCTGCTGCTGTTTCGGCTGCTGATGCCGGAGCCTCCGTCTGTATGATTGAACGGGAAGAGAAGATGGGCGGAATACTGAAGCAATGTATCCATGACGGCTTCGGTCTTATCCGCTTTGAAGAGAAACTAACAGGGCCCGAGTACTCCTGGCGTTACCAGCAGATGGTGAACGAACGTGATATAGATTTTCTCAATCTCACCTTCCTGACTAAGATTGAGCGGTCCGGAAAGGGTTTCAGCCTTGAGTTCGTGAACCCTGCGGAAGCTGTGATATCAATAGAGGCTGCCTCAGTAGTTATGGCTATGGGATGCCGGGAGAGAACAGACCGGCAGATCTTTCTTCACGGACAGAGACCCGCCGGCATTTTTACGGCAGGCCAGGCCCAGGATTTTATCAACCTCAAGGGCTTCATGCCCGGAAAGCGTCCGGTGATTCTCGGCAGCGGAGATATAGGCCTGATAATGGCTCGAAGGTTCACTCTTGAAGGTGCAAGTGTTCGGGGGGTCTATGAGATAGCTTCCCTGCCTTCCGGGCTGACGCGCAATGTTGTGCAGTGTCTCGAAGATTTTGATATTCCCCTCCATCTGAATACCACCGTTACCGAGGTTCACGGTAGGGATCGGGTAGAAGCAGTTACGGTATGCAGGGTCGATGAAAACAGACATCCGCTGCAGGATACAGCGCGCAGGATAGACTGCGACTGCCTGATTTTAAGCGTCGGTTTGATCCCCGAAAATGATATTCTGATTCCGCTGGGTATTGAACTTGATCCTGTAACCAGAGGGCCTGTCGTTGACCAGTTTATGCATAGTTCATGCCCCGGTATTTTTTCATGCGGTAATGCCCTGCATGTAAGTGATCTGGTCGATTATGTATCTGAAAGCGGACATGCCGCCGGGAAGGCTGCTGCTGAATGGACGAAGTCGGACCTGGTGGGCAGTAGAAAACTTCGTTTGTCAGCCGGCGGAATCATCCAGTACATCGTTCCGCAGAGCATAACTGAGGCAGAACACGAAGACTCCGCGCTGCCGGTGTATTTCAGACCTTCGGTTCCAGCAGATAGGGCTGAGTTCCTTTTGAAACAGTCGGGACGGATCCTTTACAAGAAGCGGTTTAGTTATCTTAAGCCGTCAGAGATGCAGCGGCTTGAAATTGACTTTGCACGGATCGACCCCGAGGGGGAGATGCCCGTTGTTGAACTGACCGCTTTGGGTATGGAGGCTGATGATGAATAGGACAATGACCTGTATAGCCTGTCCGAGGGGATGTCTTTTAACGGTAACCGGCAGCAATGATAATCTGGAAGTCAGCGGATATCAATGTCCCAGGGGAATAGATTACGGTAGACAGGAGATTCTGCTGCCCTTGAGAATGCTTACCACTACAGTGCGTACTATGAGCGTTGAATCCCCCAGACTTCCGGTCAGATTGTCTACCGAGGTTTCGAAAACAAGGATCTTCGAATGCATGAGCGTAATTAATCACTTCACTTTGAATCGAAGTGTAAAAGCCGGAGATGTTCTGATAGAGGATGTCTGTGCAACCGGGGCCGACTTGATAGCAACGGGAGGATTTGATAATGAAGGATAGAGTACTGTCGATAGACTGCGGGACCCAGAGCCTTAGAACAATCATCTTCACTCCCGACGGCAGCATAGTCGGCAAGGAAAAGATCGAGTACGAACCCTACAGCTCTCCGAACCCCGGATGGGCCGAGCAGGATCCCGAAATTTTCTGGACCGCCCTCATCGAAGGCTGCCGCAGGCTCGCGAAAAACTGTCCGAATGAGTTCAGCCTGATTGCTGGTGCAGGTGTTACAGCTCAGCGCGATACAATGATAAACCTTGCACAGGACGGCAGCACGCTGCGACCGGCCATAACCTGGCTTGATACAAGGCGTGCCGAGGGCAGCTATAAACCGAATGCACTTATGGGCGGCATCTATAAATTGATCGGAATGAATGAGGCCCTGCGTAAAACTAAGAAAGATGCAAAATGTAACTGGATTAGAGAGCAGCAGCCGGAGACATGGGATAATACCTGGAAGTATGTAGAGGTCTCCGGCTTCCTCAACTTCAGACTCTGCGGTGAACCCGTTGATTCAGTGGCGTCAATGGTAGGCCACATCCCCTTTGATAATAAAAGGCGCGGATGGTCAGGACCCGCAGGAATTACCTCGAAGCTTTGCCCTGTTGAAAATTCCAAACTTTACAGACTGGTGGAGCCTGGAGAACCTGCTGGTGCAGTCACGGCAACAGCCTCTGCGGTGACCGGTCTACCCGAGGGTCTGCCTGTAATTGCCTGCGGAAGCGACAAGGCCTGTGAAACCCTCGGGATGGGCTGTCTTGACCGCTCAATGGCATCATTGAGTTTCGGAACGACAGCAACAGTGGAGGTTACAACCGACAGATACTTCGAACCCCTGCCTTTTCTTCCTGCATACTGCGCAGCCTATCCGGGTTCATGGGTGCCCGAGGTGGAAATCTACCGAGGTTTCTGGATGGTAAGCTGGTTTCGTGATGAACTTGGTCATAAAGAACAGGAAGAGGCGAGGAGAAAGGGGGTGCTGCCCGAAGAACTGTTTAATGAACTGCTCGCCGCAGAGCCTCCGGGATGCACTGGCCTTATGATGCA
>DMKD01000060.1 GCA_003454605.1 Spirochaeta sp.
TTCTTTTGCCTTATACAGGTTGGAATCTGCAATATTGAAAATATTGTCAATTGAATCCTCATTAGTCGGGATTCTGCAGGCTAATCCGCCTGATATTGTCAAATACTTATTCGATGGGCTGTGCATGTGTTCAATTTTCAATTTTTCAATATTAATTCTGATCTTCTCGGCAAATTTTAAGGTGCTCTCAGGGGCCATATCAATTAAAATTACTGCGAATTCTTCTCCGCCTAACCTGAATGCATAATCGTCAGGTCTGCGACAGGAGTCAAGAAGGATTGTCCCAATTCTTTTAAGTACATCATCGCCCTTTAAGTGACCGTAGTTATCATTGTATGATTTAAAAGAATCTACATCAAACTCTACGAGAGAAAGAAACTGTTTTGCACGCCTGGCTCTGAGTAACTCCTTTTTAAAAACATTATCAAAATGTCTTCTGTTAAACAAACCGGTTAATTGATCTGTTATAGAAAGTTCCTCAAGCATTTTATTAGCCTTTATAAGCTCTTCTTCCGCCAGACTCCGGTTGCGGCGCTCATGGAGTAAATTGATAGTATTTTTCGCAAGACCCTCGTACATCATTAAAAGACTTTCGATAAACACTTGGGTCGTACCGCTCATTTTGCTAACCACTGCGTCTTTAGCCTGTTCTTCACTGCGTCCTGATTTGGTTTCTTCAACTATAACAGCCATGCGTTTATCACTATCAATAATGTGGAACGCAAGCCAGCGGATTAAAAATTTCAGAATTTCTTCCAGTTCTTCTGTCAGATTTTCATATGCCTTCTGGTTTTTAATTTCCTCAATCTGCGGAAGAAAGGATTTGTGCTCAATGCAGTGAGCATGGTATAAAGATGATTCTCCAAGAGATTTTTTCCAGAACTTTTCTTCGGAGGTGAAATGATAATGTGTGTAATCTACCAGCTGAGTAAAAATACTATTAATTTCTATCAGCTTGTTTTCACCTAAAGCTCGAGCAAGATTATTTATAATAGCCACCAGTCTTCGGTGTTGTTTATCTATCTGGTCATTTCCAATTTCGAGATTTTTATTCCAGGGAAAGATTTCCATATCATCAATACTTAGATAGTTTAGTACTTCATGCATATCTAAAGTATAATATATATAAATATCAAACGCAATGAATTAGATTCTGAGTATTCATGCTGTTTAATATATCCTGTGTGGTGGTCGAATTAGTCCGGGAGGTGATCTCCGGCTGATTAATCAACTAGCATTTCTTTCAGCACTGCCTTTACTGCAGCAATCTCGCTGCCGGATATTTTCCCGAGTTTTTTAATGAGCCTCTGTCGGTCAATTGTCCTCAGCTGATCGAGTACTATCCAGCCTTCTTTGTTGTCAAAATCAACTGAAACCCTTGTCGGATATTTACGTGATTTAGTAGTCATCGGAGCTATGATGATGGTTTTTATGAATGTGTTCATCTCATCCGGGGATATAACAAGGCAGGGGCGGGTTTTTTTGATTTCATATCCGATAGTCGGATCGAGGTTTATTAGAAAAACATCATATTGATTAATTACCATTCCCATTCGAAATCGCCCTCTCCAGGGATGTCCGAAAACTGCAGCTTGTCATCACCGTATTCTGCCATTTTTTCAAATGCTTCAGACCAGCCTTTTCTGATTCCGGAATTAACCGGTTTTAAGTGTATTTCATTTTCATGGATTTCAAGATCAACCTTTTCCTGGATATTAAGCTGCTGCAGAATTGTTTTCGGGATTCTAATGCCTTTTGAATTGCCTATCGGAATTATTGAAACTAACATGTTATACCTTCTGATGTAATTATATAGTAATTACGCATCAAAAACAAGGTAATTATAATGTTATTACCTGACCAATTGCTTTGGCATGATTAAAATCCTGTGATACACTCCTTGCATGAATCTTCTGATCTGTATAGACGACACTGATAATCTTGAATCGCGTGGAACAGGTTCCATCGCATCTGAAATGACAGAAATAATAGAGAAAAGAGGCTGGGGTAGCTGCGGCCTTATTTCACGGCACCAGCTTGTTCTGCATGAGGATGTACGTTACACCTCCCATAATTCCTCAATGTGTTTCAGTGCTGAAATCAAAGAGGCTTTTTTTGAAACCCTAAAAACTGAACTGACCGAATATTTGAGAGCTGAAATGGCAGAAGGATCGGACCCTGGAATCTGTGTGGCTGATATTGCGAGGCTCTCTGCCCGCCGCAGCCTGACCGAGTTTGGATATCGTGCAAAGGTAGAGGTATTAACCAAGCCGCAGGCATACAGTCTTGCACGTGATGCCGGAGTTTATCTTGAAGAAACCGGCGGTACCGGAGACGGAGTCATCGGTGCACTGGCCGGAGTCGGGCTGAGGCTGCACGGCTGTGACGGCGAGGTGAAGGGCGGAATCAGTCGTTTTGAGCAGGGCGGCAAATATACTGTTGAGCACCTGATGCAGCATGAACTTATTTCAGCAGTCTGCACCACAAAAATGACTTCCCTCGAACCGCATGAAGAGGTAACTGTCAGCTGGAAGGCGAAACCGGTGCTTCATGAAAGCAGGCCGGTGCTGCTTGTTCATACCACAGGAGATGACAGAGGCTGGAAAACTCTTATTAAGAATGAAATGCGGCAGTTCGGAGATGAACGCGCCGTAAAGAAGGCCTGCAGCAGATTCAAACCCGATGTTCCGGAAGAATTTGTGAACGATGATTCGCTAAGCTGTTTTAACTGTGCATACCGGCGCTGGACCGAAAACTCATTCAGCTGTACATTGGATCTAAAGAAAAGTAATGAACATCAGACAATTTAGATACGGTACCGACGGTAATCTTGGATACCTGCTGTGGGCAGGCGGTGAGGCCGCTGCAATCGACGGCGTTGCGCCGGACGAAATACTCGAATTTGCGGCTGCTGAAGGTCTCGAATTAAAGTATGTAACCAATACTCATGAGCACTGGGATCACATTCACGGTAACGATGCTCTTCTTAAAGCGAGCGACGCAGTTAATATCACTACTGATATGATGTGTAGAATTAAGATTCTGAAACTGGGTGATGAGCAGCTTGAGGCATTTCCGACACCCGGTCATTCTGAAGATTCAATAGTTTTCTATTTTAAGGATGATGAAGGCGGCGCCATGCTGACCGGAGATACTCTGTTTAACGGGACAGTTGGAAACTGCTACACAAAAGATTATGAACTATACTTTGAGTCACTCCAGAAGGTGTTGAGATTCCCCCCTGAAACAATGATCTATGCCGGGCATGATATTTTCAGCTATACCACAGGAGTTATGGACAAGATAGATCCAGATAATCCACATCTCTCCGATTACAAAGACTCATACTCAGCGGACCTTCTGGTGACGACGCTCGGGCAGGAGCTAAAGGTTAATCCCTTTATCCGCTTCGATGATACTGCACTCGATGACTACAGGGCTGGGCTCGGCATGCCGCTCAACACTCCCTATGAGCGCTGGCGTGCGATGATGAGTGTTCATTAATGAATTATCGTTGACTAAAGTGGCTATAGTGGCTATATTTGTAATATGATAACGGTAGGTATCAGAAACTTACGCAATTCTCTCAGTAAGTATATCAATCTCGTTAAAAACGGTGAAACAGTATTGATCACCGATCATAACAAGATCGTGGCTGAAATTATACCGGCCGAATTAAGTGAAAGAAATGATTCTTTTCTAAAATCGTATATTGATGAACAAAGCCAGGCCGGAAAAATGATCAAAGCGACAATGAACACAAAGATTGATTCTACCGGAACTGAAGAAGCTGTAGATTCCGATTTGATTATCGACATTTATAATGAGTCCAGAAAAGAGCGGCTATGAGGGCGGGTTACATTGATACAAGCTTCCTTCTGTCGTTGATTTTCAGAGATGAAAATTATGAAAAATCAAGGAATGTCTGGAATGAACTTGATTTGAAATTCAGTTCGATTTTACTTGATATTGAAGCGTCGGTTAATATCTATAAATATTATATTATCTCAAAAAAAGACAGTTCACTATATTCTCATAAAGAGACGGAATTAAATGTTATTCTTTCAAATATCAATAAAAAGATCGTTGATTCTGAAATTCTTTTAGAGATCAGGAATGTTGATAAATTGAAAAGACCGCGCTCTCTCGACAGCATTCACCTGGCTACAGCGCATATCCTTAATAAGCTGTCGACTGATAGAATAACTATCTGCAGTTATGATAAAAACATGCTCGATATTTCTTCTGAACTCGGTCTGGCCATTATTTAATCTTCCCCTGGTTCAAAAAGCACACGACCGCGCTCTTCCATCAGCATAGGCTCGGATATTGAATTAGGCACCTTTGTACCGGCAACCCCTTCGTTGTTGAGAAGCTGATAGGTATTGTATTGATAATTGCAGGATTAGCTGCAGGGAAGATAAAGCTGGGGCGGGCTATTCACGCCCGATAAACGGAATAAACTCTACATTGCTGTTTAGAGTCACTTTATCATCGAGTCTCCACTCTTCGCCGTCATATGTGAAATTAAAGATTAAACTGTAATTTTTTCCGTCTGTTTTTGATCTGGCTGCTGATGAAGCTCTGAATCCTTCTATTTCACCTACCTCTATGATCCAGTCATTCGTATTTCTAAGAGTCTGCCTGATTAACTTTGCAGATTCATCATCAACATCCAGCATCGCCTTTTCCAGTTCGGGAATGCCTTGATAGTCGGCTGTGCGTAATGCCGCAATTACAGCCTCTGTCTGAGATATGATCGCCTTTTTATCAGAAGAAGAGCAGGATAAAACCAGTATTGAAATAATTAAAATTGGTAAGAATAATTTTCCGTGAAGAGATGATAACTCACTCTTCACGGCTTTTCTATTATTAGTTGTCAAATTTTACGATAGTACCTGAGATAGAAACCTTACAGGGAGCTAAAAGAGTTGCTGAAAGACCGTTGATCAGCATGTTTCCAATGCTGGCTTTCTGAACAATGGTGATATTTACCGCAGCATCTCCGCCGAGTTTCTGTATTTCTGTCTGTACGGCATCGAAAACCGGACCGTCCATGTTATCTGCTGAAATATTACCGAGGTTTGCGCCACCTGAAACACCTAAGAATTCCCATACAGTGATTTCAGTTTCGAAGTCTTTTACAACATCGAAAGATGCTAAATCTTTGGTCATCTGAAGGCCGGAAAAAGAAGCTGTTGTACATGACATCATCACAACGGCAATGATTACAAGGATAGAGATAAGTTTAATTTTCTTCATAATTTCTCCTAACGAATAAATTGTATTTAACTATCGTAGAAATGAGGGGTAAAGTCAATAATTTTTAAAAAAAGAATTGATATAAATATTTAGATCCATGTTATTCTGAATGATACTTAAATCAATTTTAATATTGAAATCAGGAGAACCCAATGCGAACAGTAGTAAATATGCTTAAGGATGCCGCCCGGGAATACGGCAGTTCACCCTACCTTAGTCAGAAGATAGATGGTGAATGGAAATCGTTAAACTTCAATGAGGCATGGGAAGAGTCATATGATTTTGCAGCCGCTCTCATAGAAAAAGGTTTTAAAAAAGACGATACAATTGCGATAATTTCTGAAGGGCGCAACGGATGGGTTACATCTGAATTCGGGCTGCTGATGGCAGGCTGTATATCCGTTCCGTTGTCTATCAAACTTCTCCCGGAGGAAATCCCGTTCAGATTGAACCATTCTGAAGCGAAGGCAGTGATCGTCTCAGAGAATGTTTTTCCGAAGCTCGCAGGAGTGTGGAAAAACGTAAAAAAGAAACCGCTGGTTATCGTATTGAGCGATGATGAATCAAAGATGAAGACAGCTGCAGATGAAGCCAAACTTGCCTGGGGGAAGAAAATAGTTGCATTCGAAGAGCTCGTTGAGGCAGGGCGACAGAGCAAAGCCGGGGTCAAGTCTGAGCTTGAGAAGCGAATTGCGGATATCAATGAAGAGGATATTGTCACGATCTCCTACACCTCGGGAACAACCGGTAATCCCAAGGGCATTATGCTTACGCATAAAAACTATTACAGCAACTCGCATGACGCTGTTGAAACGGTGCCTCTGCCAAACGGTTCAGAATCATTGATCATTCTACCGCTCGATCACAGCTTTGCACATACAGTAGGTCTCTATACAAGCCTGCTTAAAGGGCTCTCGATGAGTTTTGTCGATGCTCTAGGCGGGGGGATGAATATTCTCAGAAATATCCCGATTAACCTTGTAGAGAGGAACTCATATTTTCTTCTCACAGTTCCTGCTCTAACCGGAAATTTCATGAAAAAAATGCAGGCAGGCGTGCGCGCGAAAGGTGCCTTCCTCGATGGAATTTTTACTCGCGGGGTTGATGCCGGTGTCCGGTATCACGGTGACGGTTTTAACAAGCCTCCGTTTGGAGTGCGCCTTAAGGCCTGGTTTCCGTATAAACTGGCATCACTCTTAATCTTTCCTAAATTAAGAGAAATCTTCGGTAACAACCTGCATTTCTGCATCGGCGGCGGCGCCCTTCTTGAGATTAAACAGCAGGAGTTCTTTAATGCTATAGGCGCACCCGTTTACCAGGGCTACGGCCTTACCGAGGCTGCTCCGATTATCTGTGCAAACGGACCGGATAAGCATAAATTCGGTTCTTCCGGTGTTATCCTTCCCTCTATAGAATGTCGTATAATGAAGGACGAGAATACTGAAGCGGCTCCGATGGAGACAGGCGAGATAGTCATACGCGGTGATAATGTTATGAAGGGCTATTTCAAGAATCCCGAGGAAACAGCCAAAACAATTCGTGACGGATGGCTGTGGACCGGTGATCTCGGGTACAAGGATCCGGATGGTTTTCTCGGCGTTGTAGGGCGTGAGAAGGCGCTTCTTATTGCAGCGGATGGAGAAAAATACTCTCCTGAGGCAATTGAAGAGGCCATCATCAATAACAGTGAGCTCATCAATCAGGTTATGGCTTATAATGAACAGTCAAAGACCACGTCGGCGTTGATCACGGTCAATTACGGTCTACTTAAGGCCCGGGCGGCGGAGAAGGGCTTGAAAAATGCGGAACAGCTTCTTGCTGAGATTGAATCATCTTTCTATGCATTTAAGGACGATTCAATCGAAATCCCAGGGCAGTGGATCCCCTCAACCTTTGCAGTGATAGAAGAAGAATTCTCCGAGGCTAACAAGCTTATCAACTCGACAATGAAGCTGGTACGTCATAAGGTTAAGGATTATTATAAGGATCGAATTGATCTGATGTATGCCGATGAGACTGCGCATAAAAAGGCTAACCTCGAGGTGCTTGCGAAATTACTGTAAATGAATCAGCTGCTGAGAAATCAGCAGCAGTTTTTTCCCGCTTCAACTTCCGAATCCCGACCCGATCTGCACGGCAGTAAAAACTCTACTTCCGGTTTTTGACCTGTAAAGAACCGACGGTCGGAATCGAATGCAGGCTTAAGATCTGTAATCCATACAGCATCTGGATTATATTTAGCATAGAATACCTTATTCACAAGCTCGGTATCTCGTGCCTGAATAAACTTCAATGCATAGAACTGTTCACCATTTATTTCAGAGATTCCGACGAGAAGGACCTTTCCTGCCTTGGTAGACATTGAAGGGCCTCTTACTGTTCGCGCAAGACCGGTAACCTGCCGCATTGCTTTGGAGAAAATCCTGTATGTTTCATCTAAAGTTAGTGTGAAATATGATTTTGGTCCGGTATCCCGCGCTACGAACATATAATAGGGAATAAGCCCAAAGTGAACCTGTTTCTTCCACATCTCTGCCCACATGTCAGCATCATCGTTGATTTGTTTAAGAATCGGAGACTGGCATCTTATAACTGCGCCTGTTGATTTTATCAGCTCTATCGCGGCTGCGGCTTCTTCAGTTTCCATCTCGACGATATGCGTGAAATGGGCCATTACTGAAAGATTAAAGCCTGCGGCGGCTACCTCCCGAAATAAGTCGAGAAGCTCAGGGGCGTCAGAATCCGTTGTGAATCGATACGGCCAATATGAGAGAGCTTTTGTCCCTATTCTGATAGTCTGCAGCCCACCGGGTTTCTTTCGCAGGATCGGTTCAATATATCTTCGTACAAGTTTCGTTCTCATGAACATTGGATCGCCGCCTGTAATCAGCAGGTCGGTGACCTCGGGATGATCTTCAAGATAGTCAATCAGGATCTCAGTTTCTCTGCCTGCCATTTTAAGCTCATCAATACCGATGAACTGAGCCCATCTGAAACAATACGTACAGTAGGCATGGCATGTCTGCCCATGTTCAGGGAAAAAAAGCACGGTTTCTCGATACTTATGCTGTAAACCGCTGAGAGGCTGGTTGTAGTATTCCGGTACATTGAGCTCTAGCTGCCCCGCCGGTTGAGGGTTCATTTCCATCTGGATATTTCTGGCTTGTACGGCCAATTGTTCACTGTCGCCGCTTCTAACAGCATCTGTAAGTTTATCAAGTATATTTTTGGGAAGCATGCCCGGCTGGGGAAAGGTCAACTGATAAACGGGATCGGCGGGAATGTTATTCCAGTTGATTAACTGTTCCACCACATAATTATTGGTCTTGAACGGGAACACTGCTGCAACCGCCTTCATCTCTTCGATGGTTTTAGACGAAAGTGTCGAAATCTGCGGAATTTCCTCAAAATTCCTGGATGTATACGCTTTATATTTCAATTAATCTCCTCAGCAGCCCTCTTAAGATATCTCTGAACAGCAACAGGTTGATAATAAGCTGTCATGCTCAGGGATACAGAAAGTGGTCCGGTTACTTAATTCTTGTCCGTGTAAGCAATTATACTGCCTGGTTGCTAAAAAATCAAGAAAGAAATTCTCCATGTTGATTTTGGGTTGACTTTGATTCAGTCCCCAAAGAGATCCAGCTGGCGGCCGTCGATAATTGAATCGAAATCGTCTCCTGAAGCAAACAGTACTCCGTCGGCGATCGGACGGATCTGTTTCTCGATATAATGCTTATAATCCGGTTGCCCCACGGTCATTTCGAGGGGTGTCGGACCTTCAGAAGTCATAATATATGAAATCTCGGTGAGTTTCTTTGACCCGTCAGGATCAAGTTTTCTTGCCGCTTTTACGTGGGGAGGGCTGGTTTTTGTATAGTCGGCCGCCGATCGCTTGAGCCTTCTTTTATATACAAGCTGCTCATTGAATCTGCCGGTTTTCAGCTCTTCTATGTATTCTTTAATCCAATCATTAAGATCCTCACCGTTAAAAAATCGTCTAAACAGTTCCTGCTGAAAGTTTTTTGCAAGTTCGGTCCAGTCTGAGCGGACTGTTTCGAGGCCTTTAAACTCTATCTCGCCATTCTCAAGCAGGCCTGCGTATCTTTTCCGTGCACCGTCTTTAGTGTACCGCATCGGCGGCAGAAAGAACTTCGGGTAGTGTTTTTCAAACTCAATCTCAAGTTTTGAATCAACCTTGAATTCGGTCTTCAGTCTGCTGGTGAAATATTTGTTTATCTCTGCCGCCAGCGTATTCCCCGCAGCTGCGGTGTCGGTCCATTCTGTCTCTTTGAGACAGACAAAAACTGAATCGGTGTCGCCGTAGATGACCTTGTATCCAAGTTCACGCAGAAAGGCGGCACAGTTTTTCAGTACCCACTGCCCGGTGCCTGTAATAGCTGTGGGCAGATCAGGGTGATAGAATCGGCAGCCTGTTGTCCCCATGACCCCGTAGAAGCTGTTTAGAAGGATCTTCACAGCCTGAGAGAGTTGCATGTCGCCGTTTTTTTTAGCCAGAGTCCTTTTATCCATCAGCTGAGCGAGAAAGCTCGGCAGGATGTTTTCGCTGCGCGAGAATGAAATTTCTGCCGGTGTCCTGACTGTGTCGACCGCCGACTTCATTCTTGAGTATGGATCAATGAAGAATGTACGCATGATAGTGGGGTAGAGACTTTTAAAATCGAGAACGGCTACATGAGGGTAGAGCCCCGGCGGAGAGGTGAACACATGGCCTCCGGCCGCGTGAGCCCCGGGGATAACATCAGCGGTATCAGGTCCGACTATCCCCTTACGGTGAAACTGCGGGAGCATGAAGTGGTCAAAGGCGGCCACGGACATATGCACTTTGTCGACCGGCAGCCCTGTAATAATGCTTCGTGTTATCAGCTGATCTATTATTGCCGTCTTTTGAAATATTTCGGTTACAAGGATTGAATCCTCAAGGTTGTAGCGGGCGAGAGCTTTCTTGTCCTCGGCAAAGCGACGTTCAATCTCTGCAACCTTGTCCTTATCCGGTCTTATGTCCTTTCCCCGGCCGAGCAGTTCCTGGGCGACGGTTTCAAGCCTGTAATTGTCAAATTTATAGAATGCTGTTCTGAGTGTCTGCGGGCCATCAATTACCAGCCGGCCTTCAATCTCGGCAGAGAACATTCCATTGCGTTTTTCATTAATACGAAGTGCTCTGTACCCGCGTCCTATTTTAAGCGGCAGATTGTATAAATCAGCCCGGCTCTTTATGAAAGCCAGGTCAAATCCTATTACATGCCAGCCGATGATGATATCCGGATCTGAGCCGGCTATATAGCTCGTGAACCGGCTTAGCAGCTGCCGTTCATCGGTGCAATACTCAATAAGCAGAGCTCTATCCGCAGCATGGTCTGTATCGGTTTCACCCCCCCTCATCAGAACGAGTTTCTCATCCCTGTCTCTGCCGCTCAGATCAAAGGCTATAGAATAGATGCTGCCGTCGATGCCTGTTTCAATATCGAGGGAAAGTATGCGCAGGACGGGTCGGTAGTCAGAGGGAGAGATCCTGGGATTCATGAAAACACGCAGGGTTCGGTTTTTTTGCGGAGTTCCTTCGACTGCAAGGCTGCCGTTGATGAAGCGTTCCATCAGAAAGCGGTCTTCGGCGCGAATGTCGGATTCATACATCCTTATCCCGCCATCCCTGAAGCTCCTTCTCGTCTCAAAATAGCGGTTCAGACTTGTGAAGTAGAGGGCATCGACCGGCATCCCTCCGAAATTTTCGAGTTTCACACGACGTCTCTCTATCCCTTCAGTCAGCTCATCGGCTGTATCGCGATTTATAAAGAATACCGGTTTATGCGGAGTGAATATGAGTTTGAATGGTCCGTCGGCTCCGCTGCAGTAGTAGTGAAGCTCAGCTCTGCCGTTTATATCGAGGCAGTGGGCGGTAAGAATGAAGCCGGTTTCTTTCATGATTTTATTTTAACACATAAAGAGAATCACGGCTCCGGCCACAGCGACGAGGGTCCCCGTGAGGATCCAGAAGGTGATCCTTCTTTTTAAGAAGATGGCCTCAATCGGAAGCAGAATTATCGGGCTAATTTGAGTCAGGGTTGTCACTATACCCACCGGAGCGAGCTGCAGGGCGTAGAGGGTGAGGATAATGCCCAGAACCGGGCCTATGAGGGCAGCTATCGATATCAGAGTCAGGGCCTTGAGATCCCGCATCTTTTTAAAATCATTTATAAACTCTCCGCGCACAATGGTGTATATCACGAGACCGGCAAAACCAAAGGTAATACGCACAACATTTGCTGATATAGGGTGCATCCCTTCCGACAATCCTGCCTTGGATAGCACCATTGCGGCGGCCTGAGCAACTGAGCCGAGTACTGCAATGATGATGCCTTTGAGTATATGTGAGTCGATTTTCTCAATTTTATTCTCATGGTAGATGACAATCAGTATTCCCGCTAATGTGACAAGCATACCGGCGGACTGCAGGATTCTGAGACTTTCGCCTAAAAAGAAAAATGAGAGTACTGCTGAGAGTATCGGTGAGAGCGTCATTATCAGCAGTGTCCTGCCGGGGCCGATTGCAACAAAGCTGTAGAATATCAGTATATCGGCAACGAAGAAGCCGATAAAACCTGATGCAGCCAAAAGTACCATCGGAAAAGTCCAGGTTATCGAAGGATAAAATGATCCTTGAAAGATGAAATGTACAATTAGAATTGCCGGAAGGGCAATCCACAGCCTGATATGTGTAACTGACTGTGAGCTTATTCGTTTACCTGCTATGCTGTAAAAAACCGAGTTCTGGGCCCAGCAGAATGCAGTGAGCAGGGCGAATAGCTGTCCGAGCATTATCTGACTAATTCGGCGACAGATTTGAAAGCCGCACCGCTTGATCTCATTTCTGAAATTGCTTTTTCATCATCTCCGGGATTGACATTAACCGCTCTTATACAGTCTTCAGCTACGACGGTGTGATAACCATTTTTTACCGCATCAAGCGCGGTGTTCTTTACACAGTAATCTGTTGCGAGACCGGCGATGACAATAGAATCAACTCCGAGGCTCTGAAGCTTCTCGTTTAAATCGGTGCCCTCGAAACCTGAGTAGGCGTCCTTGTCAGTGCTTTTGGCTTTTGAGATCACAATCGCATTAACAGGAATACTCAAACCGTCGTGAAAAGCTGCTCCCACAGTGCCGGCCACACAGTGTACCGGCCACATGCCGCCGAAATCAGCAAATGAGGCGTGATCTGCAGGGTGCCAGTCCCGGGTAAAGATAACCGGCTTGTCTTCGGCTGTAAACTTCTCTATCAGCCTGTTCGCAGGTTCAATAACACAATCGCCGTCTTTTACAGCGAGGGAACCGCCTGGACAGAAATCATTCTGTATATCGACTATAATCAAAGCTTTCATGCCCTCAGCTTATCCGGCTTTAGCGAATTATTCAATCTTTAGCATTGAGGTTTTTATTGACCTCGATGACTTTTACCCATATTTTTAATACATGAGTGATTTGATAAGAATAGAAAACCTGATAAAGACTTACGGGAATGTTCGAGCGGTTGACGGTATAAGCTTCTCAATTCCCGAGGGTATATGTTTCGGGCTTCTGGGGCCGAACGGAGCAGGCAAGACTACAACAATAGAAATGATGGAGGGGATTCTGAAGCCCGACTCGGGTGAAATCTATTTTCACGGCAGGAAAATTGACCGGCATTTCAAACAGAAGGTCGGCATTCAGTTTCAGAATACTGCGCTTCCCGAATTTATTACCGTGAAAGAAACCCTGGAACTGTTTCAGGCCTTATATCCTAATCCCAGGACGATAGAAGAAATAATTGAAATATGTTCACTTGCTGATATTATAGATCGTGATAACAGAAAGCTTTCCGGCGGGCAGCGGCAGAGGATGCTGTTGGGGCTTGCAATCATCCCCAGACCGGAAATGCTGTTCCTTGATGAACCTACAACGGGACTTGATCCGCAGGCCAGAAGAAATTTCTGGGAGCTGATCGGAAAGATAAAAGCTGAAAACACAACAATTCTGCTTACGACCCACTATATGGATGAAGCTGAGGTTCTCTGCGATCAGATTGGCATTATCGATCAGGGCAAACTGCTTGAGATTGACAGCCCCAGCAAGCTTTTATCGAGCCACTTCGACGGTGCTTTAGTAAGAGTTCCGCATTTTGGCCGGGAGGATCTTGTTTTTTCTGACGGCAGCCTCAGCGGCGATTTTCTGGAAATTACCACACGGAATCTGGATAAGACAATGAAGGAACTGCTGCAGTCTGAATTGAATCTGGAAGGATTATCAATAAAGAAGCCCAACCTTGAAGATCTGTTTTTAAAACTTACCGGTACTTCATTAAGGTCATGAAAAAGGATGGAATATGAATAAATTTACCGCCCTGGTACGGGCCAGGACGATGGAATTCCTCCGGGACAGAGGCACTTTTTTCTGGAATTTGCTGTTTCCGGTAATTCTTGTGATTGGTTTCTCTTTTGCCTTCGGATCCGGAGGTGATTCATTATTTAAAATCGGCGTCAGCGGCCTAAAAGATGATTCCAGGGGAACGTTTCTTGAATTATCATCGATTGAAGTTATTGCTTATGATTCAAAATCGGCTGATGTTATTGAGAAACTCCGGCGTCACCAGCTGGATATGTACATTGATTTTGATTCGATGACCTACTATCTCAATGATGAATCATCATCCTCAGAAATACTAAGAATAATAACCGGCGCGGAACTTTCAGGATTTACTGAAAATGAGATATCCGGAGAGCCTATCCGCTATATTGACTGGGCAGTACCCGGCATCATTGGAATGAATATGCTTTTCAGCTGTCTGTTCGGTGTGGGTTTTGTGATAGTGCGGTATCGAAAAAACGGCGTTCTAAAGAGAATGAAGGCAACTCCTGTATCGCCTCTTTTATTTATCACAGCACAGATGAGCAGCCGTTTCGTAATTGTACTCATTACTTCTGTAGCTGTATTTACGGGTACAAACCTGTTTCTGCACTTTATTGTGAACGGGTCCTACCTGCTGCTGTTACTGATTACCGCCCTGGCAATACTCTGTATGATCTCATTCGGCCTGATATTCGCAGCAAGACTGAAGAGCGAGGAGCTGACCAGCGGATTGATGAATCTGCTCACCTTCCCAATGATAATTTTTTCAGGTGTATTCTTTTCACTTGAGGGAGCACCCGTATTCATGCAGAAGGCATCTAAAGTCATGCCCCTCACTCATTTTATTGAAGCCGCCCGCGCAGTCATGATAGACGGGGCGGGGCTTATTCAGATTATGCCGAACATTCTGGTTCTGTCCGGAATGACAGTCGGATTCCTTATTATTGCTTCTATGCTATTCCGCTGGGACTAGGTAATCAACTGAGAGAATTGCTCTTGTCTTTCCCGGATAAATACTTTCTATAGGTTTCTCCGCGCGGAAAATCGGCGGCCGGGGTAAAGCTGCCGGTGTCTATTCCCTTTGCAACAGCCCTCCGGATAGATTTCAGGTCTGCAGCGGGATCGTGGTAGAGGACCTGGGCTGCAATGGTGCCAAGTGATGTTGCCTCTTCGGGGCCGGTAATAACGGGTTTGCCGCAGATATCGGCCGCAAGCTGGTTCAGGAAATCATTCCGTGAGCCTCCGCCGATGATGTGGATTGCCTCAAAACTGTGGCCGCAGATGTCCTCGAGATCGGTGATTGCCTCCCGGTAGCTGCAGGCCAGGGATACGAATGATGAGGCGAGAATCTTTTCTATCTCAGATTCGCCGGATAAGGCGGCAACCGCATCGATCATCTTTTCAGGGTTGTATAGGCTTGTGTGGTTAGGATCATAGAGTCCGGCTGTAACTCCTGCCTGCCGGGCCATCGCTATCAGCTCGGGCCATTCAAAGGTTCTGGCATTAATCTGCTCTAACTCGTTTTTAATATTCTGAAGGATATGCATCCCCGCCGAATTTTTCAGGAGGGTTATTGTGTCCGCTGCGCCGCCTTCATTCGCAAAGCTTAGATCATAAACCTTGTCGTTAATTACCGGTTCATTGAGCTCTGTTCCGATAAGCGACCAGGTCCCTGAGCTGATGAAGATGAAATTATCCTCTGATGCCGGAACCGATACAACGGCTGAAGCTGTATCATGGGAAGGTACTGAAATAAAGGGCATAGGTGATTCAATTTCCAGATGCTTGGCTATGGAGTCAAGCATTGTGCCGCGCTCCTTACCGTGGGGAACAACCGGGTGAAACATTTCGGGACTAAGATTTGTAACCTGAAAGATCTCTGTGCAGTAGTCCTGTGTTCTCATATCGAGAAGCTGTGAGGTGCTGGCAATGGTGTTCTCGGTTCCCTTCTCGCCGGTAAACATGTAATTCAGTAGATCCGGAATAAACAGCACATCTTCAGCTGCTGTGTAATATTCAGGAAGCAGTTCTCTGATACCCATAAGCTGGTACATCGAATTCATCGGATGGTTTTGTATGCCGCTGAGATCAAAGAGTCTCTTCTTTATCTGTTCATCGACGAGGTCCATTCCCTTTGAGCCGAAGATGTTGCGGTAGCAGAGAGGGTTTCCAAGCAGCTGTCCCGATTTTCCGAGCATGCCGAAGTCAATTCCCCAGGTGGAAATACCAACTGAGTCGATTTTACCGTATTTATTTTCTGCTTCTTTAAATCCCCGCTGCATTGAGTCGAATATGTTGAGGATATCCCAGAAATCAACACCGTTAACGGTTATCGCCCTGTTCGGCACCTGACTAATAACTTCTGAGTTCACCGAATCTCCGTCATAGAATCCGATAACCGTTCTTACTGATGAATTGCCGCAGTCGAAACCGACGCATTTAACACTATCCTTCTCCATATAATAATCCTCAATTTATGTAAAGTAACGTAATTGGAAATAAATGTTTCAAATATCCCAACCACATGGTAATATTATACCATTGTAGCCAATCTGTCAATTTGGAGAAGGATAAATGAAATATGACACTGTTATAGTAGAAAAAAATGATAATAAGATCGGTGTGATTACGCTGAATAGACCGAAAGCACTGAACACATTCAATACACCTCTTTCAGTAGAGCTTTATGACGCGCTCACGGCCCTTGATACTGACGATGATGTACGCGTAATTCTCATAAAAGGCGCGGGCAGAGCGTTCTGTGCCGGTATCGATGTGAAAGAGCTGGAAGGCAAATCCGCTCTTGATTATCAGAGGTGGATCGACGGAATGGAGCGACCTCTTCATGCCATTGCAAAACTTAGCAAGCCCGTCATTGCCCAGCATCATGGTGTTGCAGCTGCAAACGGTATGGGTCTTGTTGCATCAGCCGATCTCGTTATATCAGCTGATACTGCGAGAATGGGACTCACGGCTATTAATGTCGGTTTAAACTGTGTAGGACCCGTTATTCCTGTGTCAAAGTGCATAGGCCGGAAGCGGGCTCTTGAACTTCTGTTTTCAGGAAGACTGGTAGATGCTGAGGAAGCCAGGGATATGGGACTGGTTAACAGGATAGTTCCGGAAGCTGAGCTTGAGGCTGAAGCCATGACCTGGGCTGAAAGCTTTGCAAAGAAGAGTCCTGTCGCGCTTCAGATAGCGAAGACAGCTTTCTACACATCCGAGGATATGGATTACGACCGGCAGTTCGCTTTTATGAATGAGGCATTTGCGCGGCTTTGCACAACCGAAGATGCTAAAGAGGGAGTGAGCGCGTTTTTTGAGAAACGTGAGCCCGACTGGAAGCTGAACTAGGATTAAATAAGAAATAAAAGACCGAATAGAATTAAAACCACCGCTCCGGAGATAGATAACACTCTGTGTATTCGTTCCCCGGTAGCGGGACTCCATTTCTCAATCAGCGGATTTATCCTGTTTCGAAGAAGGATGGCCGCAGGCGGAACAAAGGTAAGTACAGCAGCCATTCCTAGCGACATAGCGAGTACCGCAAAGATTCCTACAAGAGGAGCCTGCACGGCAATTGAAAAGATCATTATTGTAGCTGCTCCGGGGCAGGGGACCATCCCGGAG